>JAAXVP010000118.1 GCA_013335435.1 Thiobacillus sp.
CGGGCCGCAAAACGGCGGCACGGGCGAGAAGGAGAAGGCCCACAAGCTCGTCGAGTGGCTCGCCCGGCTCGGGCTGCCCGATCCCCAGGGCCTGCCCGCCCCGCACTGGGTGGCGGTGAGCCGCCCCCTGGCCGAGCGGACCCGACAACAGCAGGGTTTCCTCGGCCTCGCCACGCTGCCAGGTGATGCTGCCGGAAAAGCGCTGGCCATCGCTCTTTACCGACAGGCGGCCGTCGAGCTTGAACTGGTTGACCGGCTTCAGGCCGCGCAGGGACTCCGGCGCCATCGTGACGTCGAGCGACGCGCAACCGGCCAGGAACACCAGGAGGAAGAGGCCGAACCGGCGTACCGCGCGCATCGCTTACTTGGCGTAGCGGGACACGGTCTCTTTCAGAACGTCGTTGTCCGGGTACTCGCGCAACGAGACCTGCCATATCTTGCCGGCCTCTTCGCGCTGGCCGGCTGCCCACAGGGCTTCGCCGAGATGGGCGGCGATTTCCGGATCGGCACGCCGCTCGTAGGCCCGTTTCAGGTAAGCCACCGCCTCGCCCGGCCGCTTCGCCTTGAACTGAGCCCAGCCCATGCTGTCGAGGATGAAGGGGTCTTCCGGGCTCAGCTTGAGGGCCTTCTCCAGCAAGGCGATGCCTTCTTCCAGGCGCGTGGTGCGGTCGACCAGGGTATAGCCGAGTGCGTTGTAGGCGTGGGCGTGCTCGGGTTCCAGCTTGATCAGGCGGCGCAGGTCGGCTTCCAGCACGTCCAGCTTGTCCAGGCGCTCGGCGATCATGGCGTGGTCGTAGAGCAGCTCACCACTGTCCGGCGTCTTGGCCAGGGCCTCGCCGAGCACCACGTAGGCATCCTGGTAGCGCTTGGCCTCGCGCAGCAATTGCGCCTCGGCCTGGATCACCTGGACCTTTTCGGCATCGGAATCCGTCTCCAGCCGGTGCAGCAGGCCCCGCCCCTCGTCGACCCGGCCCAGCTTGCCCAACACCACGCCGGCCTTCAGTTGGGACTGGAAGTAATGCTCGCTCGGCTCGACCTTGAGATACCACTCCAGGGCCTTCTCGTAGCGCTGGCGCCCTTCGTTGATCTGGCCCAGGTAGCCCTGGACCAGGCCGACGTCGCCGAAACCATGCTCCAGGGTCTGCACCAGGTAAGCCTCGGCGGCATCGAGGTCGTTCATCTGCATGGCCAGCAGGCCGACGGCAAAACGCAGATCCGGATTGTCCGGGGCGGCCTTGACCAGGACATCGAACTCCTGGCGCGCCTCGGCATAGCGCCCGGCCTTGGCCAGGGCCTTGGCGTAAGCCAGACGCACCCGCTCGGCGGCCGGGTATTGTTCCGTGTAGGCCTTCCAGTAGGTCAACAGCGCTTCGTCGCTCTGCCTGGCCAAGGCCTGCCCCTTGACCAGGGCGGCGGTCTCCCAGTCCGGCTTCAGGCTCAGGGCCCGGTCGAGCGCCGCCACCGCCTGGACATGCTGGCCGGCGTTGAGCGCGCTCTGGCCGACCACCAGTTGCGCCTCGGGCACGGCCGGATAGGCGCCGGCCAGTTCCTTCATCAGGCCGAGCACGGCCATCTTGTCCTTGTAGCGCGCCAGCAGGCCGTGCAGTTGCAGGAAGCCCTCGCCCACCGGGCGGCCATCGAGGCGCAACAGGGCCTCCAGGTGCGGCTTCACCTCGTCCAGGTGATCGGCACCGAGCAGGGTGGTGACGAGGAACTGGCGCGCCCGGACCGAAGCGGGCTCCAGCTCGACCCATAGCCGGGCCATCCTGACCGCCTTGTCGATGTCGCGGCCATAGGTGGCGATCTCGGCGGCGCGCCGTACGATGGCCGGGTCGCGCGTCTTGTAGGCCAGGTCGGAATAGGCCTCGTTGGCCAAGGCGAGATCGCCGCGCTGTCCGGCGATCTCGCCGAGCAGGAACTGGTAGAGTATCTGTTCGGACAAGGCCGAGACCGGCGCCGCCGCCACGACCCCGGCGGCCGGCGGCTTGGCCGGCGTGACGGGTGACTGTGCGCAGGCGGTAAGGGAGGCGAGCGCGAGGATCAGGACTAAGGGCTTGGCATTCATTCCGGGTGTAGGTCGGCCACTGTTAGTGCATTATGCAGAACCACTCCCCCCCTGAGAAGCCAAACCACCCAATTCGTTCCCGCCATGCCTGAATTGCCCGAAGTCGAAACCGTACGCCGCGGCCTGGCGCCCCACTTGGTCGGCCGCCGACTGCTCGGCGCCCGCGTCCGCGAAGGACGGCTGCGCTGGCCGGTGCCCGACGACCTCGATGACCGGGTTGCCGGCCGTCGGGTCGATCAGCTGGAGCGGCGCGGCAAATACCTGATCGTGACCCTGGATCGTGGTTATCTGATCCTGCATCTGGGCATGTCCGGCAGCCTGCGCCTGGTCACTGCCGACAGCCCGGTCGGCAAGCACGACCATCTCGATTTCCTCATCGAGGGCGGCGACCTGCTGCGCTATCGCGACCCGCGCCGATTCGGCGCCATACTGTGGTGCGACGCCCCGGAGCGCCACCCGCTCATCGCCAGCCTGGGCATCGAGCCGCTCGAAGCCGGCTTCGACGGCGACTGGCTGTACCAAGCCAGCCGCGCCATCCGGGCTCCGGTCAAATCCTGGCTGATGGATGCCCATGTCGTGGTCGGGATCGGCAACATCTACGCCAACGAGTCACTGTTCCATGCCGGCATCCACCCGCTGCTACCGGCCGACCGGTTGACCCGGCCGCGCTGCCGGCGCCTGGCCGAGGCGATCCGCACCACCCTGGAGCGCGCCATCGCGGCCGGCGGCAGCACCTTGCGCGATTTCGTCGACGGCCACGGCGAGCCGGGTTATTTCCAGCAGACTTATTATGTATATGGCCGCGCCGGCGAACCCTGCCGGGTTTGCGGCGAAACCGTCCGTTCGACCCGGCTCGGCAACCGCACGACCTGTTTTTGCCCGAAATGCCAAAAAAAATGAGCGCCAAGCTCAAGTAACAACTACTTATTCCGTAAGTACTGGCTATGTTAGATTGGCAAAAACGTCGGAGTGAGACATGAGCAACCCGTCCCTAGCCTCGGATTTCGAAGCCTACAGCCAGTGGCGCGGCAACCTGTCCGACCATATCGCCGACTATCGGCAATGGCTGAACCAGGAAGACCTCAACGACTCCCAGCGCGACCTCCGGCTCCAGCAACTGCTCGACCGCCTGGCCGAGGACAAGCTCCACGTCGCCTTCATCGCCGAGTTCTCGCGCGGCAAGTCGGAGTTGATCAACGCCATCTTCCTGTCCGACCTGAAGCAGCGCCTGCTGCCCTCGACCGCCGGCCGCACCACCATGTGCCCGACCGAACTGCTCTACAACCCGGCCAAGCCGGCCCAGGTCGAGTTGCTGCCGATCGAGACCCGCGGCACCAGCGCCCCGGTTTCGGAATACCGCAGCTACCCCGAGGAATGGACCTCGATCCTGATGGACGCCAGCTCGGTCGACAGCGTGCGCGCGGCCATGTCCGAGGTCTGCCGGGTCAAGCCGGTGAGCGTCGAGGAGGCAACCCGCTACGGTCTCTACGACCCCGAGTCGGCCGATTTCTCGGCGCCGCTCAACGACGACGGCACGGTGTCGGTACCGGCCTGGCGCCATGCCATCATCAACTTCCCCCACCCGTTCCTGGAGAAGGGCCTGGTGGTCTACGACACCCCCGGCCTCAACGCCATCGGCACCGAGCCGGAACTGACCTACAGCCTGCTGCCCAATGCGCACGCCGTGCTGTTCGTCCTGGCCGCCGACGCCGGCGTGACCAAGTCCGACATCCAGGTCTGGCGCGAGCACATCAACCTGCGCGGCACCCAGAAGGGCCGCCTGGTCGCCCTCAACAAGATCGACGGCCTCTGGGACGCCCTCAAGACCGAAGACCAGATCAACGCCGAGATCGACAAGCAGGTAAAGAGTTGTTCCGACATGCTCGGCATCGAGTCCCGCAACGTCTTCCCGGTTTCCGCCCAGAAAGGCCTGCAGGCCAAGATCCAGGACGACGACGCCCTGCTCGCGCGCAGCCGTCTGGCCGACCTGGAAAAGGCGCTGAGCGAGGAACTGATCGCCTCCAAGCAGGAACTGGTGCGCGACCAGACCGAGGCCGAGCTCACCGACATGCTCGACTCCAGTCGCGCCTTGCTGCAGGGCCGCTACGACAACATCGAGGAACAGCTCAACGAGCTACGCGGCCTGCAGGGCAAGAACCAGGACGTGGTCGAGAACATCATGGTCAAGATTGCCCAGGACAAGGAGACCTTCGAACGCGGCCTGCAACACTTCCAGGCCCTGCGCAGCGTGTTCTCGCAGCAAAGCGTGCAATTGTTCAACGCCATCGGCACCGACACCATGAAGGCGGAAATCCTGCGGGTACGGGAAAAAATGGTGCAAAGCCGCTTCACCAAGGGCATCCGCGAGGCCATGAACAAGTTCTTCCGGGATGTCGACAACAACATGGTCAAGGCCTCGGCCCAGGTCGACGAGATCAACCACATGATGGAGGCCATGTACCGCAAGCTGAGCACCGACCACGGCATGGCGCGCTACACCGTACCGACCTTCTCCATGCTGCGTTACCACAAGGAGTTGCAGCGCCTGGAAGCCGCCTACAACCAGCAGATCAACAACCTGTTCACCCTGCTCACCACCGAACAGTACCTGCTTACCACGCGCTTCTTCGAGACCGTGGCGAACCGGGTGGTGAAGGTGTTCGAGATTGCCAATGGCGAGGTCGAGGGTTGGCTCAGGGCGGTCATGTCACCCATGGAAAGCCAGATCAGGGAACATCAGATGCAGCTGCGCCGACGCCTGGAAAGCGTCAAGCGCATCCACAAGGCCGCCGACACCCTGGACGACCGGATCAGCGAACTGCTCCAGATGCAGGGTGAGGCGCGCCGCCAGTTGACCGAACTCGACCAGGCCACGACATGCATACGCGACCTGCTCAACGACCAGGTCACCGCCAGCCAGGCGTTGGCGGCCTGAGACACCGGCGCGGGCTTGCCCCGCGCCTACGGGCAAAGCGTCCCGCTCAGTTATCCGCGGTCAGCTTGAGGAATTTGTCGTACAACTGCTCCTTGGTCTCGACGTGGTCGGGATTGACCGGGATGCAGTCGACCGGGCAGACCTCGCGGCACTGGGGGGTGTCGAAATGGCCGATGCACTCGGTGCACTTGCCCGGGTCGATGATGTAAATGTCTTCACCTTGCGTAATCGCGCCGTTCGGGCATTCCGGTTCGCACACATCGCAGTTGATGCATTCGTCGGTAATCATCAAGGCCATCTTGTATTTCCTTCAACTAGTTATAAAAAATCACCTGCTCGCGAGACGTTCCGCCACCGGGGCCGGCACGAACGGCCGGACGTCCCCGCCCAGGCGGGCGATCTCGCGCACCATGCTGGCGGAAATGAACATATATTGCTCCGCCGGCGTCAAAAAAACGGTTTCCAGATCCGGATACAGGCGCCGGTTCATCCCCGCCAACTGAAATTCGTACTCGAAGTCCGACACCGCGCGCAGGCCCCGCAGCACCAGGTTGGTGCCCTGCTCGCGCACGAAATCGACCAGTAGATCGGAGAAACTGGTCACCTCGACATTGGGCAGATGGGCCAGGACCTGCCTGGCCATGTCCAGACGCTCGTCCAGACTGAAGATCGGCTGCTTGCCGGCGCTCGCCGCAACCGCAACCACCACCTGGCCGAACAACCGGCTGGCCCGACGCACCAGATCCTCGTGACCCCGCGTGATGGGATCGAAGGTGCCGGGATAGATGATCTTTCCCGGACAAGCCGTCTTTTCGGTGGCGGTCAAGCTGGCTCCAGCAGGCAGAAATGCGACAGTCCGGCTCGCCCCTCACGCAGGATATGCCAACCATCCAGGTTCGGCCGAGTTCCGAATTCGGCGTAGATTCTACCCCCTGGCGCGAGCCGTGTCGCCGCCGCGGCCAACGCTTTCGGGAGAATTCCGTCCGAAAACGGCGGGTCCAGGAAGATGACGTCGAACAGGCCGCGGTCACCGGCCAGCCAGGCCAGGCCGTCGGCCGCCACCAGTTCGACCCGGTCGGCCGCCAACACTTCTTTATTCGTGCGCAAGGCGGCCAAGGCCAGGCGATCCCGCTCCACCAGCACGACCGCGCGGGCGCCGCGCGAGGCCGCCTCGAAGCCCAGGGCACCGCTGCCGGCGAACAGGTCCAAGCAACGCAGATCGTCCAGGCGCTGGCCCAACCAGTTGAACAGGGTCTCCCGGACCCGGTCGGGGGTCGGACGCAGACCGGGCACATCGGGAAAGTGCAGGCTGCGCCGGCGCCATTGGCCGCCGATGATGCGGACCTGGTTAGTTCTTGGCTTTTTCGGGCTCAACCTGGCCACCCACGATGACCGTCGCCATGGCGTCCGGGTGCAGACGCGCACGCAGGGCACGGATAACGTCGTCACGGGTCACCGCCGCGACCTTTTTCGGATAGGTATCCAGCCAATCCGCCGGCAGGTTGTAGAAACCCATCATGGCCAGGTACTCGAGGATCTTGCGGTTGCTGTCCAGACGCAGCGGGAAGCTGCCGACCAAGTTGTCCCTGGCCTGCTTCAGCTCCGCCTCGGTCGGGCCGTCGGCCAGATAGCCCCGCAAGGTATCGCGCACCACGGCGAGGGCCTGATCGGTTGCATCACGCCGGGTCTGCAGGCCAATCTGGAAGGCACCCAGTTCCTTCAGGGGCATGAAGTAGCTATAGGCGCTGTAGGCCAGGCCACGTTTCTGGCGGATCTCCTCGACCAGGCGGGAATCGAAGCCGCCACCGCCGAGGACGTAGTTGCCGACCAGGAGGGGGAAGTAATCCGGATCGGCGCGGGTCATGCCCGGCTGACCGACCAGGATGTGGCTCTGGGTGGCGTGATGCGGGATCACCTCTTCGCTGCCGATGGCCAATGCCGGCACCGGCGCCAGCGCGGCCGGCGCCGCGCCGGCCGGCAGATCGGCGGCCAGGTCGGCGGCAAGCTTCTCGGCCCCGGCCCGGTCGAGGTCGCCCATGATCGCCACGGTCATGTTGGCGGCGCGGTAGTGGCTCTGGTGGAACCCGGCCAGGTCGGCTCGTCCCAGCTTGGCAATGGTCTCCGGTTCCCCAGTCTCCGGCAGGGCATAGGGATGGCTGCCGTAGATGGCGGCCTGGAATGCCTTGTCGGCGAGGAACTCCGGCTTGGTGGCGGCTTCCTGGAGATTGGCGATGGCGCGCGTCTTTTCCCGTTCCAGCACGGCCGCCGGAAAGGTCGGCCGGGCCAGTACGCTGCGCAGTACGGCCAGGGCGGCATCGCGCTCGGCCTGGCCGCTCAGGGTACGCAGGCTGAAGCCGGCACGGTCCTGATCGAAGAAGCCGGACATCTCGGCCCCGACATCGGCCAGCTTCTCGGCGATGCGCCGCTCGTCGAGCTCGCCGGCACCCAGGTTCATCATGTGCCGGGTCAGGTTGGCCAGACCGGACTTGGCCGCCGTGTCGTAGGCGCTGCCGGCGGCGAAGGCGACGCTGAGGTCGAGCATGGGCAGATCGTGGTTCTCGACGAAATAGACCCGCGCACCCTGCGGCGTGGTCCAGCGCTGGATGTCCAGGCCGGCCCAGGCGACGCTGCCGGCAGCCAGCATGAACAGGAAGGCGACCAGTTGCTTAGCGGACATGACGGTCTCCCATGGCCGGGTTGTATGGCTTCGCGTCGGCAGGCATCGGCTGGGGGTCGAGCACCGCCACGGTCAGGCGATCGTCGTTCAGGTATTTCTTCGCCACGGCCTGGACCTGTTCGGCGGTCACCGCCTTGATGCGGTCGAAACGGGTCGCCAGGTCGCGCCAGGACAGGCCGGCGGTCTCCCATTCGCCGATCAGCATGGCCTGGTAGAACAGGGAATCCTGCTGGAATACCTGGCCGGCCAGGACCTGGGCCTTGACCCGGTTGAGCTCCGATGCCGCCACGCCTTCGTCCTGGATGCGCTTGACCTCGGCCTTGAGGGCCGCCTCAAGTTCGGCGACCGTCTTGCCTTCGGCCGGGGAGCCGTCGACCATGAACTGGTCCGGCCCGCGCATGACCGGGTCGTAGCCGGCCGAGACATCGACCGCCAGTTGCGTGTCCTGGATCAGGGCCTTGGGCAGCCGGGCGGATCCGTTGCCGTCCAGCACGCCCGTCAACACCTCCAGGGCGTAGGGCTCCCAATCCTCGGCCGGCTTGGCCAAATGCGGCGCCTGCCAGGCCATGATCAGGGCCGGCAGCTTGGCCGGGGCCTTCAGGGTGACCTGCCGGATGCCTTGCTGCTCGGGTTCGGTCTGCGGCTTGCGCACGGGCAGCTCGTGGACCTTGATGGCGCCGAAATACTGGTCCGCCCAGGCCATCACCTGCCCGGGATCGACGTCGCCGACCACCACCAGGGTGGCGTTGTTGGGGGCATACCAGGTCTCATACCAGCGCCTGGCATCGGCCACGGTCATGTTCCTGAGGTCGTCCATCCAGCCGATCACCGGGTTCCGATAGGGGTGGGTCTGGTAGGAGGCCGCCATCAGTGCCTCGTACAGCCTGGCCTGGGGGTTGTCCTCGGTGCGCATGCGGCGCTCTTCCATGACCACGTTGATTTCCTTGGCGAACTCGCCGGCTGCCAGGTCGAGGTTGGCCATGCGGTCGGCCTCGAGCCGGAACGCCAGTTCAAGGCGCTCGGACGGCAGGGTCTGGAAGTAAGCGGTGTGGTCACGCGACGTGAAGGCATTGTCGCGGCCACCGGCGGCAGCGATGCGCTTCGAGAACTCGCCCGCCGGCACCGCCTTGGTGCCCTTGAACATCATGTGTTCGAGGACATGGGCGACGCCGGTGGTGCCGTTGCTCTCGTCCATGCTGCCGGTGCGGTACCAGACCTGGCTGACCGCCACCGGCGCGCGCCGGTCGGTCTTGACGATCACCTTCATGCCGTTCGCCAGGGTGCGCTCCAGCGTTTCCGCCTGGGCCTGGCCCGCCAGGGCGAGCGCCAGCATCACTACGCCTCTCTTAATCATCTGTCGGTCTATCCGTCGCGGTAAGTGCTGCATGATAAACTCCTTCGCAATCGCAGCACTCTCTGACTACACACCATCGTGTTTGGTTTCTTCAAGTCCGGTGACAAGCCGGCCACCCCCGACGCCGCCCAGCCCCAGGCACCCAAGCCATCTTGGGCGCAACGCCTGAAGGCCGGCCTGAGCAAGACCCGTTCCGCCCTGACCGGCCAGATCGGCGGCCTGTTCGCCGGCCATGCCAAGATCGACGAGTCCCTCTACGAGGAACTCGAAACCATCCTGCTTTCCGCCGATGTCGGCGTCGAGGCCACCGAGCACCTGCTCGGCGAACTGCGCGGGCGGGTCAAGCGCGACAAGTTGACCGAGGCGGCCCAGCTCAAGGCCGCCCTGCGCGATATCCTGTCCGCCCTGCTGGCGCCCCTGGAAAAGCCGCTCGACATCACCACCGCCAAGCCCTTCGTGATCATGCTGGCCGGCGTCAACGGCGCCGGCAAGACCACCACCATCGGCAAGCTGGCGAAACGCTTCCAGGCCGAGGGCAAGAGCCTGCTGCTCGCCGCCGGCGACACCTTCCGTGCCGCCGCGCGCGAACAACTGACCGTCTGGGGCGAGCGCAACAACGTCGAGGTGGTCGGCGGCCAGGGCAGCGACCCGGCGGCGGTGATCTTCGACGCCGTCCAGTCGGCCAAGGCGCGCGGCATCGACATCGTCCTCGCCGACACCGCGGGCCGCCTGCCCACCCAGGGCCACCTGATGGAAGAGATCCGCAAGGTGCGCCGGGTGATCCAGAAGGCCGACCCCACGGCGCCACACGAGGTGCTGCTGGTCCTGGACGCCAACACCGGCCAGAACGTGCTCAGCCAGGTGAAGATATTCGACGAGGCCATCAACGTGACCGGCCTGGTCCTGACCAAGCTGGACGGCACCGCCAAGGGCGGCACCATCGCCGCCCTGGCCAAGCGGCAACCGATCCCGGTCCGCTTCATCGGCGTCGGCGAGGGCCTGGACGACCTGCAACCATTCCGCGTCGACGAGTTCGTCG
>JAAXVP010000119.1 GCA_013335435.1 Thiobacillus sp.
TCCGATCTCCCTGGCGTTCCGCCGCCTCGACCAGCGCCACCCGCTGTACCGCGCCAGCCTGCCCTACCTGGCCAGCCCGACCCGTGCCCTGTGGGCGCGCCGCTCGCAATTCGCCCTCGCCGGCCGGCGCCTGATGGTCACCGAGGTCTTCCTACCCACCGTGCTGCAGAAATGAGCTGGCAAGAACGTCTCTCCCTGTACGGCAGGCTGATGCGCATCGACAAGCCCGCTTACACCCATCAAACACACAGCAACTGATAATTTATTATTGTTTTATATCAATAAGTTGTGTTGTTTTATCGGGTGGAGCCGTCATGATTTTCCACAGTGTTGTCACAGCCAGATGTAACAACATCAACCACGAAAACTTGGCCAAGTTGTGATCGGTCATGCAATGCAACCATATGGACGGTTCATCCCACCCCATATGCCCGCGCGCGCCTAGCCAGGCACGACCCTATTCGGTAACCCTCGACAAACGGGCGCCTCGAAAAACCCGTCATTCCCGCGAAGGTGGGAATCCAGTGCCTTGATTTACTGGGCAGCCGGCACCGGAATAGCGGCGCCCGGAACAGTCACATCGGCGAATTTCCGCGAACGCTTCAGGAACTCCCGGCAACCGCGCTATGTGCGGCGGCGCACGGACCCGATCAGGCTATCCATATAGCTTGCCAAGCGGAGTCCCGGCACGGCGCGGAGATGTCATTTCTGGCCGACATTCGGGCTGTGTATCCCATGGACGGCGAGGGAACGAAATGAACACAGTGGCCAACAATGCTGAATTCAAGATTCCCAATTGGGACAATGTTCTCGCTGTGATCCAGGGTGCCCACCTGATAGAAAAACACGTCGATTTCTACAGATGGATGCAGATTGGCGTGGGCCAATACATTCCGCACAATCTTGTTATTTCAGTTTGGGGAAATTTCGATTCTGGACCACTCAATTATGACATCACCTCGTCAATATCAGGAATAACCGATCAAGACATATCCAGCAATTTAGCAAGCTTTGATTTTCTCATGAAGTGCATATACCGGCGATGGCTGGACAACGACAAAAATAGCTATGCACTTGATAACCGCGAGCTGACCAGCTTGAGCAAATACAATTCAGTTGCCTATCTTGGCGGGCTGAAATGGATGCAGTCCATCATTGTCCATGGCGTTCGCGACCGACGAGGCGACAATGATTGCATTTATGTATTTTTCGGTAACGGCCCGGTTTCCGATGTGCGCGACGACATCATGAATCTCATGATGCCCTATATCGACATTGCACTCAGACGGGTCGAATGCCCTGGGCATCGCCCTAGCCCAACCGGCAATGACAATAATGCACATAATAATGACATTAGCGACCGTGAACAGGATGTAATGGAGTGGATCGTATCTGGCAAGACCAATATTGAAATTGGGCTGATACTCAGCATCAGCAAAAATACGGTCAAGAATCACATCAAGAAAATATTCATGAAGCTTGATGTCACAGGACGTGCCCAGGCAGTCGCCAAATACCATGATTTGAAATTACCACCCAAGATGCTCACATAATGTGGCCTGTTAATCCATCATCAATGAGAAGCGACCTGAAGATAGGGAACCTCGAAAAACCCGTCATTCCCGCGAAGGCGGGAAACCAGTGCCTTGATTTTACTGGGCTCCCGCCTGCGCGGGAGCGACGAAACGATGGCTTTTCGAGGTGCTCTATGGATAGATTCATCTCAAAACCACGCGATCGGCCGGCACCGGGCAGTTCCCCAAGCCGTTGATGGCGTAGTATCCCAGGCACGTTCGACGAAAAGGCACTTGGGATCGAGTAATGACCGCACGCAACACCCCGAAGCGGGGCCAGCCGAAAACGTCGGTACCGGCCGCCGCCCAGGCAACGCCTTCGCCGGCCCCGCCGGGGACGAACTTCCCCATCGTCGGCCTGGGTGCCTCGGCGGGCGGGCTGGAGGCCTTCGAGCAGTTCTTCCGGCGCATGCCGGCCGACAGCGGCCTGGCCTTCGTGCTGGTGCAGCACCTCGATCCCGAGCATGCCAGCCTGCTCACCGAAATCCTGCAACGCGCCACCACCATGCCGGTGCTTGAAGCCCTCGACCAGGTCGCGGTGGCGCCCAACCACGTCTATGTCATCCCGCCCAACCGCGACATGGCGATCTTCCACGGCGTCCTGCAACTCTCCGTGCCCGAGGCGCCGCGCGGCCAGCGCATGCCGATCGACGCCTTCCTGCGTTCGCTGGCCGAGGACAGGGGCGACAACGCCATCGGCATCATCCTGTCCGGCACCGGCACCGACGGCACCCTGGGCCTGCGCGCCCTGCTCGGCGCCGGCGGCGTCGCCCTGGTGCAGGAGCCGGCCTCGGCGAAATACGATGGCATGCCGGTCAGCGCCATCCAGGCCGGCTATGCCACCTATGTGCTGGCGCCGGACCAGATGCCGGAGACCCTGCTGGCGGTCGCGCGCCACCATCCCGCGCCCGCGTGGCATTCCGACCAGGTCGCCGACAGCGTCCCCGGCGATGGCCTGAACCGCATCCTGATGCTCCTGCGCACCAGCACCGGCCACGATTTCTCCCAGTACAAGAAAAGCACCATCGGCCGCCGCATCGAACGCCGCATGGCCCAGCACGATCTCACCGACACCGAGGTCTACGCCCGCTACCTCAAGGAACATCCGGCCGAGGTGCAGATCCTGTTCAGGGAACTGCTGATCAACGTCACCAGCTTCTTCCGCGACCCCGAGGCCTACGACACGCTGAAGCGGGACATCCTGCCGCAACTGCTCGCGGACAAGCCGGCCGACTATGTCGTCCGGGTCTGGGTGGCCGGCTGCGCCAGCGGCGAGGAGGCCTATTCCATCGCCATCCTGCTGCGCGAGTACATGGATGAGAACCAGCGCGAATTCAAGGTCCAGCTCTACGCCACCGACCTCGACGACGACGCCATCGCCCTGGCCCGGGCGGGGATCTACCCGCCCAACATTGCCCAGGACGTCGCGCCGGAACGGCTGCGCCGCTTCTTCATCAAGGACGAGGCCGGTTACCGGGTGAAGAAGGAAATCCGCGAGATGGCGGTATTCGCCATCCAGAACGTCATCAAGGATCCGCCCTTCACCCGGCTCGACCTGCTCAGCTGCCGCAACCTGATGATCTATCTGCAACCGGAATTGCAGAACCGCCTGCTGCCGGCCTTCCACTACTCCCTCAAGCCGGGCGGCGTGCTGTTCCTGTCGCCGTCCGAGAGCATCGGCAACCACACCAGCCTGTTCTCCGCCCTGAGCCGCAAGTGGAAGTTCTACCGGGCCAGCCATTCCAGCGCCTCCACCCGCACGGTCATGACCAGCGGCCTGTCCTGGGCTGCCGCGAGCGGCGGCAAGGCCCCCGAGGAAATCGTGAGCAAGACCAAGGAAACCAATTTCGCCGACCTCACCCGGCGCGCCCTGCTGCAATCCTACGCGCCCGCCTCGGTGGTGACGGACAGCAAGGGCACCATCCTGTTCGTCCACGGCGAGACCGGAAAATACCTGCGCCCGGCACCCGGCCAGGCCAGCCTCAACGTGGTCGACATGGCGCGCGAGGGCCTGCAACTGGAACTGCGCGGCGCCCTCCAGGCGGCGGCCGGCCAGGGCCAGGCCCTGCTGAACCGGGAACTGGCGATCCAGACCGACGACGGCCTCCAGACCGTCAGCCTCAGCGTCCGCCCGCTGCCCGACCCGGAGGCCGGCCAGGACCTGTTGCTGGTCAGCTTCCAGGATGTCGCCGGCACCGGCGCGCCGGAGCGGCCCGCGCGCGGCAAACGCGCCGCCGGCTCGGCCACCCTGAAACGGGTCGAGGAACTGGAACGCGAACTGGCCTACACGAAGGAAAACCTGCATGCCACCATCGAGGAACAGCAGGCCACCAACGAAGAGCTGAAATCGACCAACGAGGAGATGCAGTCCACCAACGAGGAACTGCAATCCACCAACGAGGAGCTGGAGACCTCCAAGGAAGAGCTGCAATCGGTCAACGAGGAGCTGATCACGGTGAACGGCGAGCTCCAGGCCAAGATCGAGCAACTGGCCGGCATGCAGAACGACATGAAGAACCTGCTCGACAACATCAACGTCGGCACCGTCTTCCTGGACCAGCACCTGGTCATCCGCCGCTTCACCCGCGAGGCGGCGCGGGTCTATCGCCTGGTCGCCTCGGATGTCGGCCGGCCGCTCGCCGACATCAAGTCCGACCTGGCCGGCGAAGACCTGCTGGCCGAGGCCCAGTCGGTGCTCGACACCCTGGCGCCGCTGGAGCGCGAAGTGCGCACCGTCGACGGCGCCTGGTACCTGGCCCGCATCCAGCCCTACCGCACCCTGGACAACGTGATCGACGGCGTGGTGCTCACCTTCACCGACATCAGCAAGCGCATCGCCGCCGAGGCGGACATGCGGGCGGCGCGGGAACTGGCCGAGGCCATCGTCGACACCGTGCACGAGCCGCTCCTGGTGCTCGACGGCGACCTCAAGGTGGTCACCGCCAGCCAGTCCTTCTACCGGCGCTTCCAGGTCAGCCCCGCCGAGACCCTGGGGCGGCCGCTGGTCGAACTGGGCGATCGCCAGTGGGACATCCCCGAACTGCGCGAGTTGCTCGACACCATCCTGCCGCGCGACCAGCGCATGGAGGGCTATGTGGTGACCCATGAATTTCCCGCCATCGGCCGCCACAGCATGCGCCTCAACGCCCGCCGCCTCGCGGCCAGGAGCGGCCGGACCCCGCTGATCCTGCTGGCGATGGACGAGGTGGACGAAGCGGCCGGGCGCGGCGCGGATTGATTCGGTTTCGTCGTTCCCGCGCAGGCGGGAACCCAGTTGAATCAAGCCACTGGATGCCCGCCTGCGCGGGCATGACGGATTGTTCAGCGACTTCCTACCGGGCCGACGCACCGCCATGGAGTTCGGGGAGCAAGCGCTCCTGTTCCTTCCGGACCACCTGGTAGCACTCGCACACGCGGGCTTCCAGGCCGGGCCGGTCATGCACGGTGATCTTGCCCCGGCAATAGTGGATCAGGCCGGCGCGCTGCAGCTTGCCCGCCGCCTCGGTGACGCCCTCGCGACGCACCCCGAGCATGTTGGCGATCAACTCCTGGGTCATGACCAGCTCGTTGCCGGGCAGGCGGTCCAGGCTGAGCAACAGCCAGCGGCACAATTGCTGGTCCACCGTGTGATGCCGGTTGCACACCGCGGTCTGGGCCATCTGGGTCAGCAGCGCCTGGGTGTAGCGCAGGAGCAGATGTTGCAAGGCACTGTCACGGCGGCCCCCGGCACGATTGAATTCACTTTTCAGCAGTCGCGCGTCCAGCCGGTAGGCACGGCCGGCGCTCTGCACGACGGCCCGGGTGGTGGTGGTTTCGCCGCCCATGAACAGGGAGACGCCGACGATACCGTCGTTGCCGACCACGGCGATCTCGGCCGAGTCGCCCGCCGCCGTGACGTAGAGCAGGGAGACGATGGCGGTGGTGGGAAAATAGACGTAATCCATCGCCATGCCGGGCTCCTGCAGGACCAAGCCGAGCGGCAGGGCGACGAGTTCCATGCTCGCCCCGACGCGGGCGACGGCGTCCTCCGGCAGGGCCGCCAGCAGCCGGTTCTGGCCGGGATCAGCGGGGGGGGGGGCCACATACATGGTCGGGGTTCAGGCCTTGAGGCCTTCGAAACCGATGGCGGCCGCCTGCATGTCCGCCTCGGCCTGCTTGACCTTGCTGATATCGAACAGGGCCACGCGCAAGGTCGCCGCCCGGCGCTGGCATTCGAGATAGCCGTAGAAGGGCGTGGCATCGGCCCGCGCCATCGCCAGGACGAGCGCCCTCTTCCCGGATTCAGCCTGTTCCATCAGGTTGATGAACAAGCGATGCCAAAGATCCCGTTCAGGCGGCGACACGAACTTGGCGAACCGGCCATTGACCAGCTTGGCGCGCTCGACGCCGAGCAATGCCGCGCCGGTCAGGTTGATCTCGCCGATCAAACCGTCCCGGTTGAGTGTGATGTAGCCGACCGGGGCGAAGTCATAGAGGTCCAGGTAGCGATCCCGCGCCTCCTCCATGGCGTCGTGGGCCCGGCGCAACTCCTCGATCTGCATCTCCAGCTCGACCTTGTGGACCAGTAGTTCATGCATGATCACATCGGTGGGCGGGGCCGATTCCGCCACCGGAGACAATTGCGACAGCATCGCCTCGGCATCCGTTCTGAGCGACTGGCGCTTTTCGATCCAGTCCGTCTTCGATTTCATGCTGCGTCCTCCTGGCTTGGTACGGCCCGATAACAGTAGCACGCCGACGACGATCCGCTGTGTGCGGAGCCGCACAGACCCGGCCCGTGAATGTGAGTAGTTTCGCTCAGATGCTTGGAGTTGTCATCGGGCTCGACAGGTTTGCCGACGGGTGCAATGACGACCACCGCTTGGTTCAGGGTTTCCTGGCGCGACGAAATCGATGGGCAATCCCGCCCGTCAGACGGTTTCAATGGGAGGCCATGGCCATGACGAAATACCGACGCTTCATCCCGCTGTTCATGCCGACCCGGTGGGGCGCGGCGGCTACCTACGATTTCCTGGTCCGCGCGCACCGCCGCCAGCGGGAACAGTTGCGCGAGAAGACCGCCCTGGCCAATTGGGAAGGCGAAGGCGGCCGCGTGATGGCCGGCGATACCGCGCCCCGGTGAACCGGGTACCGGAGCAAAACCATGGAAAACCCGCCCACCAAGCAACCGACAACCGAAAACGAGCCCGCCGAACTCGACGCGATCCGCGAGGCCTTGCGAGACAGCGAGGCGCGCTTCCGCGCGATCAGCGATGTCTCCCCGCTCGGCATCTTCGTTTCCGATGCCGCGGGCAGCTGCATCTACACCAACCCCGCGTATCACAAGATATCCGGGCTCGACTTCGACCAAGCCCTGGGCACCAACTGGAGCACGGCCATCCACCCCGAGGACCGGCAACGCGTCCTGGCCGGCTGGCGCCGGGCCGCGCAGGGCATCGAGCCGTTCAAGGCCGAGTTCCGTTTCCTGCGCGAGGACGGCAGCGTGGTCTGGACCCGCATCAACAGCGCCACCATGCTGGACGGAATGCGGTCGCGCGGCCATGTCCAGACGGTGGAGGACATCACCGAGCGGAAGTCGACCGAGCAGGTGTTGCGGATGGCGGAAGAGGCCCTGTTCGAGGAGAAGGAACGCGCCCAGGTCACCCTCAATTCCATCGGCGACGCTGTGCTGGCCACCGATCTGCAGGGCAACGTGACCTATATGAACCTGGTCGCCGAGGCGATGACCGGCTGGTCGTGCCCGGACGCCCTGGGCCGGCCCCTGGCCGAGGTGTTCAGGATCGTCGACGGCAAGACCCTCGCCGCCGCCGCCAACCCGGCCCTGCGGGCCATCGCGGAGGACAGTACCGTGGGGCTGTCGGCCGATTGCGTGCTGTTCCACCGCGACGGCTCCGAGTCGGCGATCGAGGATTCCGCCGCGCCCATCCACAACCGCGACGGCCAGGTCACCGGCGCGGTGATCGTCTTCCACGACGTCAGCCAATCCCGTGCCATGGCCGAGCGGATGGCCCACCTGGCCCAGCACGACTTCCTCACCGACCTGCCCAACCGGGCCCTGCTGACCGAACGGCTGTCACAGGCGATCGGCCAGGCCCGGCGGCACCGCAAGCAGATCGCCCTGCTGTTCCTGGACCTGGATAACTTCAAGGACATCAACGATTCGCTCGGCCATGGCGTCGGCGACCATCTGCTGCATGCGGTCGCCGCCCGCCTGGTGGCGTCCGCGCGCGCCACCGACACGGTCTGCCGCCAGGGCGGCGACGAGTTCGTGATCCTGCTGGCCGAAATCGAGCAGCCCGAGGATGCCGCCCTGGTCGCGGAAAAGCTGCTCGCCGCCTTCGCCGTGCCCCACCAGGTCGACGGCCACGAGCTCCATGTCACCCTGAGCATCGGCATCAGCGTCTATCCGGGCGACGGCGACAACGCCGACATCCTGATGCAGAACGCCGACACCGCCCTGTATCAGGCGAAGGCCAGCGGCCGCAACAACTTCCAGTTCTTCCGGGCCGAGATGAATGCCCGCGCGGTGCGCCGCCTGATGATCGAAAACAGCCTGCGCCGGGCCATCAGGCAGGGCGAGTTCCTGCTCCATTACCAGCCCAAGATAGACCTGGTCTCGGGCGCGATGTGCGGTGCCGAGGCCCTGATCCGATGGCAAGATCCGGAACGGGGCCTGACCCAACCCGAGCAATTCGTACCGATCGCGGAGGATAGCGGACTCATCGTACCGATCGGCCGCTGGGTTCTGCGCGAGGCCTGCCGGCAAGTCCAGGCCTGGCTGGACGCAAGCCTGCCCGCGGTGCCGGTGGCGGTCAACATCTCGGCGGTCGAGTTCAGGCACAAGGACTTCCTCGCCGGCGTGGCCGAGATCCTGAGGGAAACCGGCCTGGCACCCCGTTATCTCGAACTGGAACTGACCGAGAGCATCCTCATGCACGACGGCGAGTCGTCGGCCTCGGTGCTCGATGCCCTCAAGACCATGGGCGTGCGGCTGGCCATCGACGACTTCGGCACCGGCTATTCCAGCCTCAGTTACCTGAAGCGCTTCCCGATCCATACCCTGAAGATCGATCAGTCCTTCGTGCGCGACATCGCCAGCGATGCGGACGATGCCACTATCGTCCGGGCCGTGATCGGCATGGCCTTGAATCTCAAGCAGCGGGTCATCGCCGAGGGCATCGAGACCGGCGAGCAACTCGCCTTCCTGCGCGCGCTGCAATGCGACGAGGGGCAAGGCTTCCATTTCAGCTACCCCCTGTCCGCGCCGGACTTCGCCCGCCGGCTCGGCGGCGGCGCGGATGCGCCCCCTCCCGCCCGATCGGCCGGGGACGACCGCCGCCTCTGAGGCCGTCCCCGGCAGCTATGTGCGACAGCGAACAGACCCTGCCCGCCCATGCGCATAGGCTGACCTCAAGACGGCGAAGGAAACGCTGATTCATTCGAATTCGTCGTTTCCACGCAGGCGGGAACCCTGTCGAATCAAGATGCCGGATCCCCGCCTGCGCGGGGATGACGAATAAGCCAGCGTCCCCCGAAGCGAGTGTGGCAAGTGCCGTCAAGCCGATTTCACGATCCCGAACAGGCCGTCTCCAGGTCGCCGCTGGATACGCCTCATCACAAGGAGTAGCCCAAATGCTCGAAACCATCGTCGTCATACTGATCGTCCTCTGGCTGGTCGGCCTCGTCACCTCGTACACCATGGGCGGGCTGATCCACATCCTTCTGGTCATCGCGGTGGTCGTGATCCTGGTCCGCGTCATTCAAGGCCGGCGCCTGTGATGGCCAAACTCGGAGGCAACGAAATGAACGCAATCAAGATTCTGGCCATCGCGCTGATCGTGGCCGGCGGCCTCGGGCTGGCCTATGGCGGCTTCACCTACACCAAGGAAACCCATGAGGCCAAGCTGGGACCGATCGAGTTGTCGGTCCAGGAAAAGGAAACCGTCAACATCCCGGTCTGGGCCGGCGTGGTGTCGATAGCGGCGGGAGCGATCCTGCTTTTTGCACGCAAATGAACAGGCTACGGAGCAAACCATGAACGATATGACAGAAGTCACCAGTGAACAGTTGATCGCCGATTTCAAGGTGGTGGTCGCGGATGCGGAAGAACTGCTCAAGGCGACCGCCAACCAGGGCGGCGAAAAGCTGGCCGAGGTGCGCGCCCGCGCGCAGGAGTCGCTCCGGGTGGCCAAGGCCCGGATGATCGAGGCCCAGGCGGCTGTGATCGCCCGGGCCAAGGCGGCCGCCCAGGCCACCGACGTCTATGTCCACGAAAACCCCTGGCAGGCCAGCGGGGTCGCCGCCGGGCTCGGCCTGGCGGGCGGCTACCTGATCGGCCGCCGTTAGGCGACCCGCCATGTCCGAACCCGTACCCGGCGCCGGCAAGGGTCTGCTCGATTCGCTGACCCTGCTCGCGGCGACCCTGGTCGCCATCGCGCATACCCGCC
>JAAXVP010000120.1 GCA_013335435.1 Thiobacillus sp.
CCCGTGGCAAAGCCGGCCAAGGCCCCCGCCGCCGTCAAGGCCGCGCCGGCCAAGGCCAAGCCGGCCGCGGAAGCCGGCGTAGCCGCCAAGCCCAAGAAGGCGGCCAGCGTGGCCGCGGAAAAGCCGGCCAAGGCCCCCGCCGCCGTGAAGGCCGCGCCGGCCAAGGCCGCGCCGGCCAAGGCCAAGAAGGCAGCCAAGGCCGAGCCGGCGATGGAAAAGCCGCGCGCCGCCAGCGCCGAGGAACGCCAGCACTGGATCGCCATCGCGGCCTACCATCGTGCCGAACGGCGCGGCTTCGTGCCCGGCTATGACAAGCAGGACTGGCTGGATGCGGAAGCCGAGATCGACGCCATGATCGGCAAGGCCTGACCCGCCTGGGGCATGTCTGCGCCCGCGCGGCCGGCATGCCCCTGTCCGCGCCGGGGTCGATATTTACCCGGCCGCCGTATAGGGTAGCGGCGGTCAGCCTTTCACAAGCATTGCTCACCGGCACATGGATACCCGACAAGATTATGCGGAGCTGCTCGATTTCTGGTTCGCCGAGGCCATGCGACCGCACTGGTTCGCCTCGACGCCGGAGATCGACCGCATCATCCTGACCCGTTACGAACCGCTCTGGCAGGCGGCTCGGGACGGTGCCCTGGCGTCCTGGCTGGACAGCCCGGACGGCGCCTTGGCACTGGTCATCGTCCTCGACCAGTTCCCGCTCAACATGTACCGCGACCGGCCGGAGGCCTATTCGAGCGGCGACCAGGCGCTGGCGGCGGCCCGCCAGGCCCTAGCGCGCGGCTACGACCGCCTGCTGGCCAAGGACCGTCTGGCCTTCCTGTTCCTACCCTTCATGCATAGCGAGGATCCGGCCGACCAGGACCGTTCGGTCGAGCTGTTCCGTGGCGCCGGCCTGGACGACCGCTGGGCCGAGCATCACCGCGACCTGGTCCGGCGCTTCGGCCGCTTCCCGCATCGCAATGCCGTTCTGGGCCGGCCGAGCCGTTCCGATGAGATCGACTACCTGGCCTCGCCGGGGGCGTTCAAGGGGTGACTGCCGTGAAACCTTATTCCGAATCCAGCGAACAGAACCGCGAGCCCATCCTGGCCGTCCTGCGCGTGGCCTTCGCCGACCGCAAACGGGTGCTGGAGATCGCCAGCGGCACCGGCCAGCATGCGGTCCATTTCGGTGCCGCCCTGCCGCACCTGACCTGGCAGACCAGCGAACTGCCGGCCAACCATGCCGGTATCCGGGCCTGGCTGGACGAGGCCGGTCTGGCCAACGTGCTGGCGCCGGTGGCCCTGGACGTCAACGACCCGGCCTGGCCGGTCGCCGAGGTCGATGCCGTGTTCAACGCCAACACCGTGCACATCGTCGCCTGGCCGGCGGTGCAACGGATGTTCGCCGGCATCGGCCGGGTCCTGGCGCCGGGCGGCGTGGTCTGCCTGTACGGGCCGTTCAACTACAACGGCACCTACACCTCGGACAGCAATGCCCGCTTCGACGCCTGGCTGAAGGCGCGCGATCCGGCCAGCGGCGTGCGCGATTTCGAGGCGGTGAACCGCCTGGCCGAGGCCCAGGGCCTGCGACTGGTCGACGACATCGAGATGCCGGTCAACAACCGCACCCTGATCTGGCGCCGGAACGCTTGAGCATCCGCATCATCTCCGATCTGGCCGAGATTCCGGCCGAGCAGTGGGATGCCCTGGCCGGTGCCAACCCGTTCCTGCGCCATGCCTTCCTCCATGCCCTCCAGGCCAGCGGCTGTGCCGTCCCGGCCACCGGCTGGGATGCCCGCTTCGTCACGGCCTGGCAGGACGGGATGCTGGTCGGCGCCTTGCCGCTCTACCTGAAGAGCCATTCCTGGGGCGAATTCGTGTTCGACTGGGCCTGGGCCGAGGCCTACGAGCGCCACGGCCTGCGCTACTACCCCAAGCTGGTGGCGGCCGTGCCCTTCACCCCGGTGACCGGGCCCCGGCTTCTGGCCGCCTCCGAGGCCACCCGCCTGCTGCTGGCCGAGGCTGCGCTCGGCCTGGCGCGCGAGACCGGTGCCTCGTCCCTGCATGTCCTGTTCCCGGACGCGGCCCAGGCGGACGAACTGGCGCAATGCGGCATGCAGATCCGGCAGGGCGTGCAATTGCACTGGCGCAACCCGGGCTATGCCGGCTTCGACGACTACCTGGCCGTCCTGCGCGCCGACAAACGCAAGAAGGTGCGCCAGGAACGCCGCCGGGTGGCCGAGGCCGGCATCCGTTTCGAGCACCTGGACGGCCATCGCATCAGTCCGGAACTTTGGCAATTCTTCACCCGCTGCTACGAACAGACCCACCGGCAGTTCAATTCGCCCATCGCCCTCAACCTGGATTTCTTCATGCGGGTCGGGGCCGCCATGCCGGACGAAGTCCTGCTCATCGTCGCCCGGCGCGCCGGCGAGCCGGTGGCGTCGGCGCTGTTCTTCCGCGGTCCCGATGCCTTGTACGGCCGTTCCTGGGGAACCCTGGAATACCACCCGGGCCTTCATTTCGAGACCTGCTACTACCAGGCCATCGAATACTGCATCGCCCGCCGGATTGCTTTGTTCGAGGGCGGCGCCCAGGGCGAGCACAAGCTGGCGCGTGGCTTCCTGCCCGCGGTCACCCGGTCGGCGCACTGGCTGGCCGAGCCGCGCTTCGCCGCTGCCGTGGCGCACTATCTGGAACGCGAGGCAGGCGGCATCTCCCGTTACGTCGACGAACTGAACGAACGGACGCCGTTCCGGAACCCTCCGGAGACACCGGATTAGTACGCCGAAGCGCTTTGAAATTCTGATGCCGGTGCTATACGGGTAGGTGTGAGGAGGGCGTTTGCGGTCGGGTGTTCCCAGTGGGGGGATTATGAAACGCCAGATTCGAGTTTTTGCCATGGTTGCGGCGATGTCGTCGCTGTTCGCCTGCGGGGGTGGCGGGGGTGGAGGCGGTGGCGACACCCCTCCGGAAAGTTCCGAAGTCCGGATCGTCAGCCCGACTGACAGCAGCACCTATCAGACCGACAACCCGAGCATCAGCCTGAGCGGCGCCTCCTTCGTGCCCACCGGGGCCAGTTGCACGGGCATCGTCGGCAGCATGCCGGGCGGCTACCAGGTCACCTGGCACAATTCGACCAACGGCGTGACCGGCGGGGCCAGCTTCTACCTCGGCTGTCTGCTCCAGGTAAACGTCATCTGGACCACCTCGCCGATCCCCCTGAACCTGGGGGTCAACACCATTACCGTGACGGCGACCGACAGTACAGGCCACACCGGCAGCGACACCCTCCAGGTGACCCGCCTGGCTGACACGATGCCGCCGACAGTCGTATCCACCGCTCCGGCGGACGGCGCCACCGACGTCTGGATCAATACGTCCGTGGTGGTGGCGTTCAGCGAGGACATGGATGTGTTGACCATCGGGACAGCTACATTCCGGCTCGAGGATGACCAGGGCAACCCGGTTTTCGCCTCGGTCTACTATGACGAGCAGTACCAGCGGGCCACGCTGTATCCTTCCGCAGCGCTGGCCTATGGGAAAACCTACATCGCCACCGTGACCACGGGAGCCAAGGATGCGGCCGGTAATGGTCTCGCCGCGGACTACAGCTTCAGCTTCCAGACCAGTGCCAACCCCGACACCACGGCGCCGACCGTCGAGTCGGTCAGCCCGGCGGCGGGCAGTGTCTGCGCGCCGACCTATACCAAGGTGACGGCGACCTTCAGTGAGTACATCGATCCGGCGACACTCGGCACCGGCACTTTCAGCCTGACCGGGCCGGGCGGCAGCACGGTGGCTGGGGCGGTCGACTATTACAACCGGATCGCGACCTTCACCCCGGCCACCGCCCTGGGTGTGTCCAGCACCTATACCGCGGGCCTCGCCACCGGCATTACCGATCTGGCCGGCAATCCGCTCGTAGCGCCCTACCAGTGGTCGTTCACCACGGCGGCCGATACCGGTGCGGGAGCCTGGGTGCCCACCAGCCTGAGCGGACCGCCGAATGCCCGGCATGGCCACGTGGCGGTCTGGACCGGGAGCGAGATGATCGTGGCCGGTGCCAACAGCCAGTATGGCCGCTACAACCCGGGCACCGAGACCTGGACGGTGGCCAGCGGCGGGCCGTCGGTGGCCGACTCCCGTGCGGTCTGGACCGGTACGCGCATGCTGCTCTGGGGGCCGCTACTCGGCTACGTGTTCGATCCCGCGGCAGGCACCTGGGCGAACTACTCCACAGCCGGGCAGCCGGGTGTGCGCTACGACTACACGGCCGTCTGGACCGGCACCGAGTTGATCGTCTGGGGCGGCCGCAGTGCCGACTATTCGACAGAATACGGCGACGGCGCCCGCTACAACCCGAGCACCGACACCTGGCAGCCGATCGCCACAGCCGGTGCCCCGAGCGCGCGCTACGGTCATTCCGCGGTCTGGACCGGCAGCGAAATGATCGTCTGGGGCGGCGGGGCGTCCGGCCTGACCAGGAACGACGGCGCCCGTTACAACCCGAGCACCAATACTTGGTCGGCCATGAGCAATGCGGGTGCGCCCGTGCTTGCTGGCCATCTGGGGGTCTGGACCGGTTCGAAGATGGTCGTCTGGGGTTCGCTCACCGGCAATGGCGGCCTCTACGATCCGGATGCCGACAGTTGGGTCGCCATGGCCACCGCCTGTGCTCCGACCGGGCGCCTCCTCGCGACCGCGACATGGACGGGCTCGAAGATGGTCGTCTGGGGCGGTTGGGCGAACAACGTCTATTACGGCGACGGCTATGAGTTCGATCCTGCCGCCAACACCTGGACTAAGCTCACCAATACCGCCGCGCCTTCCGCACGGCTCGGCCATACGGCGGTTTGGACGGGCAGCCGGATGATCGTCTGGGGGGGCAGCAACGGCACCGATCTGAATACCGGTGGCGTCCTGTCGCCCTGATCCGGGGCGCCACACGCCCCCGCTGTCCTAAACAGGCCCGGCAAACCGAACCGGGCCTGTTGATGTTGATCGAAAGGAAGCTTGCGTAACCCTTTATTGAAAAAGCATAAAAACAAGAGTAGATATACTTAAAAGCCATTAAGGGATACGCCGTCTGACATCGGTACCGGGCGGGTGACAACCGACAGCATGGGAGCCGTCACATGAAAAAATCGAACTTCAAACCTCGCTTCGCCATCACCGTGGTCGCCATGACCTGCCTAGGCGCCATGGCCGGACAGGCCTATGCCGAACCCGTCGAGGACAGGGTGCGGGACAACTGGATCTTCGTGTTCGACGATACGGTGCCCGCCAAGGACGTACAGAACCAGGCCGACCGCGCCGTCGCGGGCGTGGGCGGGCAGCGCGGCCATGTCTACAGCCACGCCATCCGCGGCTTCTCCGCCCGGATGCCGGCCCAGGCAGCCGCAAACCTTAAGGCGCGTAACCCCCACATCCGTTACTACGAGGCGGACCAGATCGCTCGGGCGATAGGCAAGCCGTCCAAGGTGGATCCCACTGTTAAGCCACTGATTGAAGGAGAAGTGCCCTGGGGTATCGCACGGGTCCATGGCCCCGTCGAGGGGGCAGCTGGAACGGCCTGGGTGATCGACACCGGAGTCGACCAAAACCACCCCGACCTGAATGTCGACACCGGGCGCAGCCAGAATTTCGTCAGCGATGAAACCAAGGTCGATGACGGCAACGGTCATGGCACCCATGTCGCCGGCACCATCGCGGCGATCAAGAATGGAACCGGCGTGGTCGGCGTCGCGGCCGGGGCCAGGGTTGTCGGCATCCGGGTGCTCGACGATACCGGCAGCGGCAGCTATGACGACGTGATCGCCGGCGTCGACCATGTGGCCGGGCAGGGCCAGCTCGGCGATGTCGCCAACATGAGCCTGAGCGGACCGCTGTCGACGGCCCTGAATGACGCCGTCAGGAATGCTTCCGCGAACGTGAAGTTTGCCCTGGCGGCCGGCAACGACCGGCAGAATGCGAAGAATTTCTCCCCGGCCAGCGCGGAGGGCGCGAACATCTACACCGTGGTGGCCTTCGACATCAACGACGCCTGGGCCTCGTTCTCGAATTACGGCCAGCCGCCGGTGGACTGCGCCGACCCGGGCGTGGATGTCATTTCGACCTACAAGGACGGTCTCTACGCCACCATGTCGGGAACCTCGATGGCCACGCCCCATGTGGCCGGCCTCCTGCTCCTGAGCCTGGTCAAGGATGGGCAGATCAAGCGTACACGCACGGATTATTACCCGGTCTGCGTGTATCGACAGTCGGGCCTTTAGGCTTGAGATTAGGCCTGGCCTGGCTCAGGGTAGGGGCCGACAAGAACCCGAACCGGGAGTGCCCGCATGCCGACCCTACCGCCATTCCTGAGGACGGGCCAGACAGAGATGGACCGCGATCATGCCCGCCTCTTCGCCCTGGAGGCGAATCTGGCCAGCGTGTGCGCGGTGGCCGGGACGGACGAGCCGTGCGAGCGTTGCGATCCCGACAGGCAACGCCAATGCGACCACCGGATCAGCCATCTGCTTGAGGAGTTCATCGGCCTGGCGGCCAGCCATTTTCGCAATGAAGAGCGGCACATGGTCTGCCTGTCCCAAGACGAGGCCCAGCGGCACAAATATGAGCACGCCGAGATCGCCAGCGCCTTTGCCAGACTGGTGGCTCAGAATCGCGACAGGCCCATGATCGCCCGGCCGAGCGAAATCAGCCTGATTCTGCATGACTGGCTGGACGGGCATATCGTCCAGTACGACCTCGATCTGGCCAGACGGATCCAGATGGCGACGAGTCCGGGCCGCGCCGCCTAGATCGCCCCCGCTCAGCGGGCGATGTTCTCCATCAGCAGCCGGGCCACGTCGGCGATGCGCACCCGGTGCGTCATCGCCTCCCGGCGCAGGGCCTGGTAGGCGGCCTCCTCGCCCAGCTTCTCGACCTTCATCAGGTAGCGCTTGGCCTTCTCGACCAGCTTGTGCTCGTGCAGTTCCTGGCGCGCCCGCAGCATGTCGTCGTGCATCGCCTGCCAGGCCTCGAAGCGAACCATGGCCAGTTGCAGCAGGGGTTGCAGGCGCTCGGCCTCGATGCCGCTGACCGCGTAGGCGGCTACGCCGGCGTTGATCGCCGAGCGCATGGCCTCGGGGGAGTTGTCCTGGCTGAGCATGACGATGGGCCGCGGCGTCGCCTCGCTCATGGCGCAGACCTGTTCCAGGGTGTCGCGGCTGGGCGAGTCGATGTCCATGATGATGGTATCCGGGCGTAGCTCCTCGACCCAGCGCGGCAGGTCGATGGCGCGGTCCAGGCGGCCGATGAAATGGTGCTGCGGCAGGTCGCGCGCCATGGTCGCCAGGAGGTCGTCCAGGCGGCGCTTGGATTGGCTGATGACCAGGATCTTGAGGGCGTCGGGCACGGCGTTATGGTCGGGCAGGGAGGTTGCGATCGGATGCGGGGTTCAGGCTAGCGTGCCGCACGCGGGCCGACAAGCGGCCTTTCGTACCCCGGCTGCGCCCGTCCGCCACGGTCAGGCCGCCTTGCCGGCGCCGGCCAGCAGCTTGCGCAGTTCCGGGACGCAGGAACCGCAGTTGGTGCCGGCCTTGAGCTTGTCCGCCAGCGCCTCCACCGTGGCGGCGCCTTCGGCGATGGCGCGCCGGATGTCGTTCTCGCCGACCCCGAGGCAGGCGCAGACGATGCGGCCGCAGTCCGGCACCGCCTGGCTGGGCCGGCCCAGAAGCAGGGCGGTGCGTTCGGTGTCGTTGAGCGCGGCCTGGTCGAACAGGCCTTCCAGCCAATGGCGCGGCGGCAGGGCGGCGAAGTCGCGGTCGAAGAAGGCCACCGCCTCGATCCGGTCGTGGCGGATCAGGGCCAGGCGGTAGCGGTTCGCCGCCCGGTCGCGCAGCTCGATCCAGGCGCTGTCGGCGCCGAACTGCCCGCGCAGGCGCTGTGGCCACGGGCAGTCGGCCTCGGTGCCGGCCAGCTCGTAGCGCCAGCAGGCCTTGCCGCGCACCCGGGTCCAGTATTCCGCGTCCCGGCAGTCCAGGCGGTTGCGGGCCAGGACGAAGCCGTGCCAGCCGGCCTCGTAGGGCGCCACCGCCACCGGGGCGTGCTTGAATTCGGGTTGGCCGGAGACCGCGTCGGTGACTGCGGGGACCAGGGCGTCGACGCGCGCCCGGGCCGAGTTCTGGCCGTTCCAGTGGATCGGCGCGAACACCGAGCCGGGGCGCTGTTCTGGGCTTTCCGCGACGCGCGCCAGGATCGTCCCGTGGCGGCTCCGGACATGCGCCAGGCCGCCGGCCCGGACGCCCGTCCGCACGATGTCGGCGGGGTGCATCTCGACGAAGGGCTCGGCGATGTGGGCGAGCAGGCGGGCGGTCTTGCCGGTGCGGCTCATGGTGTGCCACTGGTCGCGGATGCGGCCGGTGTTGAATACCAGCGGATGCTCCGGGTCGGTCGGCGTGGCCGGGCCGCGCGCCGGCTGGGCGAGCATCCGGGCCTTGCCGGAGGCGGTGAAATAACGGCCCCGGCCGAACATCCGGGGGCTGCCCAGGCCGTCGCCGCCGACCGGCCATTGCACCGGCTCCAGGCGGTCGTAGTCGCATGCGACCAGGCCGCCGAGGTCGAAGTCGCGCCGGCCGTCGTTCTCGAACGCGGACAGGGCGGCGTGCTCGCGGAAGATGGCGGCCGGGCCGTCGTAGCCGAAGGCGGCGCCGTGGCCCAGGCGCCGGGCCACCTCGGTGACCATCCACCAGTCCGGCCGGGCCTCGCCGGGCAGGGGCAGGAAGGGGCGCTGGCGCGAGATGCGCCGTTCCGAGTTGGTCACCGTGCCGTCCTTTTCGCCCCAGGCGGCGGCCGGCAGGAGGACGTGGGCGAGGGCGGCGGTGTCGGTATGGCGGGTGTTGTCGGAGACCACCACGAACGGACAGGCCTTCAGGGCGGCGACCACCCGGTCGGCCTCCGGCATGCTCACCGCCGGGTTGGTGGCCATGATCCAGACCGCCTTGACGCGTCCGGCGCGCACCGCCTCGAACATCTCCACCGCCTTCAGGCCCGGCTGCCGGGCGATGCCGGGTGCCTGCCAGAAGCGCCCGACCCGGTCGATGTCGTCTGGCGTGAAATCCATGTGGGCGGCGAGCTGGTTGGCCAGGCCGCCGACCTCGCGCCCGCCCATGGCGTTGGGCTGGCCGGTGATCGAGAAGGGCGTGGCGCCGGGCTGGCCGACCCGGCCGGTGGCCAGGTGCACGTTGATGATGGCGTTGGCCTTGTCGACGCCGGAGGAGGATTGGTTGATGCCCTGGGAGAACAGGGTGACGCTCTTCGCCGTGGCGGCGAACAGGCGGTAGAACTCGGCCACCTGGGCCTCGGCCAGGCCGCATTGCCGCGCCACCTTCGGGATGTCCAGGCCGGCCACCTCGGCCAGGGCTGCGCCGAAGCCGTCGACCCGGTCTTCCAGGTAGGCCCAGGCTATGCCGTCCTCGCGCTTGAGGTGGTTGAGCAGGCCGTGGAACAGCCAGGCGTCGCTGCCGGGCGCCAGCGCCAGGTGCAGGTCGGCGAGGTCGCAGGTGGCGGTGCGGCGCGGGTCGATCACCACCACCTTCATCTCCGGCCGCGCCTTCTTGGCCGCGGCGAGGCGCTGGAACAGCACCGGGTGGGCCCAGGCCGCGTTGGAACCCACCAGGGTGACCAGGTCGGCGATCTCCAGGTCCTCGTAGCAGGCCGGTACCGTGTCGGCGCCGAAGGCGCGCTTGTGGCCGGCCACCGCCGAGGACATGCACAGGCGCGAATTGGTGTCGATGTTGGCGGAGCCGATGAAGCCCTTCATCAGCTTGTTGGCGACGTAGTAGTCCTCGGTGAGCAGCTGGCCGGAGACATAGAAGGCCACGGCTTCCGGGCCGTGCTCGTCGATCACCGCCCGGAAGCGCCGGGCTACCGTGTCCAGGGCCTGGTCCCAGTCCACCGGCTTGCCGTCGATCTCCGGATGCAGCAGGCGGTCGTCCAG
>JAAXVP010000401.1 GCA_013335435.1 Thiobacillus sp.
CGGACCGGGACAGCCATGCCCGGGAGGTGCGGCTGTCCCGGTCCGCGCGGGCGGCCACGGCATCCGCCGCCTGGACGCGCAGTTCCTCCTGCGGAGGTTTCCCCTTGGGAAAGTCCGTCTCCCACCACTTGACCATGTCCGCGAAGCGGCGCGCCAGATCGTCCAGATGCCGGCTGCGGGCCGCCGGGGAATCGCCGGTGGCAGCCGGCAGGCGGGCCAGGTAGTCCGCCCGCAGGGGACCGGACGGCGGCAGGACGCGATAACGCAGGTAGTCATCCAGGGTCTCCAGCACCAGCAGGGAGGTCTGGCTGGTGACAAGTCCAAACTCGCCGCCCAGGCGCTCGATTTCGGCCCGATGCGTGGCCGGGTCGGCCTCCAGTTGGGCGATCCGGTAGCCCGCCCAGAGCCTGGCCGCCAGGTCGGAGTCCGGGCCGGTCGCGGCCGGGATGCGGATCTGGCGGTGCGCGTAGCGGCCATCGGGCAGCTTCAGGCTGTAGTTGAGGATGCCCTCGTCGCGCACCAGGCGACCGGCCACGCGCAGACGCCCATTCCGGGCATGGATGGAGGGCATGGCCAGCTCGTCCAGGCCGGTCACGTGGGCGGTATGGAAGATGGCGCGGAGGGTCCGAAGTTCCGCCAGGGCCGCCTCGGTGGTCAGTTCCGGCAGATCCAGGTGGGCACCGCCGCTGCTCTCGGCCAGCACGCGGAGACGGTCCGGGTTGCCAGCCGTCCCGCTGGCAATCGTGAACAAGGGGATGGCCGAGCGGCCCCGCGGCGCCTCGCCCCAGTTGCCGAGCCCGTCGCTGAACAGCATGGCCAAATCCGCCTTCTGGCTTGCCGGCACGACCCAGGCGGCAGGATTGCTGGCGCCGTCGTAGGCCAGGCCGGCCAGGGTGCGGCGCAGCGCCGACCAGTCGCCCCCGCGGATGTAAAAACTCAGGGGAGCCTCGGCACGGTCGCGGGCGACGGTCAGTTGCACCTCCACGTCGGCCAGGCCCTGGAAGTAGGCCTCCAGCAGGGCGAACTCGGCCGCATGGTCGCGCTGCGCGCCCGATCCGGAGGCGTCCCAGACCAGGGCCAGGCGGCGGGGTTGCGGGCGCGGCGCGGACACTGCCTCGACCGGGATCTCGGCATGGAAGTAGGTCTCGCCCTGGAAGCGTTCCACGAGGACGCTGGGTCGATCAGGCGCCGCCCAGCGCGGCCCGGACGCGGGAATGCCGCGGAAGTCGGGCCGATCGAGCCAGACGGTGGCCGCGCCGTGCCGGTCCACGGCCTGTAGTCCCAGCCCGGACGGCAAGGCCAGCCGGCCCGCCTCGACGCCATGCAATTCGGCCTGGAAGACGAGGTGATAGGCATCACGGGTGGCGAATCGCAAAGGCCAGCGGTACTCGGCCAGCCCCTCCCGGGTGGGCGACAGCAGTTCGGTGATCTCCAGGCTGACCCGCCGGGTCTTGCCGGGAGGGAGCGGATAGATGCGCAGCTTGAAGCTGTTGCCCAGGCTCTTCTCCAGCAGCGCCGGGTCCACATTGCGCCGCTCGACGGCCTCGAAGACCTCCCGGCCCCGGCTCTTGGCCACCGCCACGGCCGGCATCATGCGGCCGTCGAGGGACTCCAGGGCGAAGCCGGTGACCGCCTGACCGTCGGCCAGGGGGAATTGCAGCTCCCCCTCCAGCGCCCGGCGGTTCTCGTTCAGGAAGGCCAGTTCCACCCGGGAACGCGCCAGGGTTCCCGAAACGGTTGCCTGGACCGATGCCGCGACCAGGCGGACGGGCCGCTCGGCCTCAGGCGCCCGGATTAGCGGCGGCGCCTCGACCGGTGGCCTGGCGACATGGCTTCCGCCCGGCGGCGCACCTGCGGCCTGAACGTTGAGGCAGCCTGCCACGCCGGCCAGCAGGGAGAAGCAGCGTATCCAGTTCATGATGGTTCCTCGTCATTCGTCTGCACGCGCGGCTCCTGGGGCATCGTGCTCTCGGCCGCGCGCCCCGAGCCCGGATTATTAGCCGCCGCCCCGATCCGCATCCCGGCCGCCGCCGCGATGGCCGCGGACGCCACCGTGGCCGGCCGGGCATCGAAGCCGTCGAGCGGCATGGCATCGAGCGCCTTGATGGCTTGCCCGGCGGCGGCGGCGAATTCAGCCAATCCGCCCGGCGGCACGGTATGGTCCGCCACGGGCAGGACGGCGCGCGCGGGCATTTCCCGCTGGCTGAGCCACACCCCCATGGGGATGAGCAGCCCGGCGACCAGGGCCAGGGCGCGAAACCGCCTCGGGGATAACTTCAGAATCGGCATGACCGCCTCCTCAGCATGGTGGCCATATGCTATGTGGCCGCCCCGGCGCCGGTATGTGGCAGTCATTTCGATTTGTAACAATGTGCTACTGGCGTACCGGAAGGCGGACGGCAAGCCTGGCTGCGCCGGCAGGCACGGTCGGCAGGCCCCAATGCAAAACGGGCGCCGAGGCGCCCGTTCCCTCACCGGAGCGCGACTGAAGCCGCGCCTACGTAATTTGCCGCGCACTCATCCAGCCGCCTCGCCCGGATCACCTGGCCGTTGAGGCCGGCGTCCCTGGCGGAGCCGCCGTAGGCCAGCACCATCAGCTGGAGTAGTGGCGCACCGCCAGCTGGAACCCGATGACGTACTTCTTGTTGATCAGGCCCGGGTAGCCCTCGGTGACCGACTACCTGTTATCGGTCACGCCCACGCCGCGACGATCATGGAAG
>JAAXVP010000402.1 GCA_013335435.1 Thiobacillus sp.
CCGCCGCCGCTCGGGAAACGCATGCACAGGGTATCGGCCCCGACCCGGTTGTTGACCGGGGCGCGCACGCTGACCACGTAATGGCCCTTGGGCGAACGGGTCACCAGGGCATGCGCCCGGTCGGGGTGGCGGGTGGCCAGTTCGTTGGCGTAGACACCCGAGACCCGGCGTGCCCAAGCCGCGTCCGGTAGCACGTAAATGGCGCCGGACGGGCGCACCTCGTGGGCCTGCAGGGCCTCGGCCATGGCCATGTCGGCGGCGTAGCCGTCCCTCAAGACGCCGAACTCCGGCGCCTCGGCGATGAAGGCGAACGGGTCGGCATAATCGTGCAGGCGCCGGTACAGCTCGGCCGGATGGAAGTGCAGGTCGTCGACGCTGTCGCCATAGGCGTTGTAGTTGAGACACTCGCCCATCTCGCGCAGGGCGTCGAGCCGGGCCTCGGTCAGGCTCAGCGGCTCCGCCGCCGTGCGCGCGGAACCGTGCAGGTTGTCACCGAAGGCGGCCGCCACCGCCCAGGCCCGGTAGCGTCCGCCCAGGTGGCGGTCGACCAGCAGGCTGGTGCAGACCTCGGCCGAGGTGTCGATGTGCGGCTCGAACAGGGCGTGCTCGGGCAATTCGCCCGGATTGTGGTGATCGAACCAGCGTACTGACACGCCGGCCTCGAGCAGCGCGGCCAGGGGTCCGGCATTCTTCTCCACCGTGACATCGAGTACCGTGACCCGGTCGCCGGCCTTGGCCGGGACCCGCTTGAGCAGGGCCAGGTCGCGCTTCACCCCGGTCACCAGCTCGGCTTCCGCCGGGTCGGCCAGGCGCAGCTGGTGGAGGGCGCAGAGGCCGTCGGCATCGCCGTTGAAAACATCGAAAATCATTTGAGATTTCTCCATAAAACGAGCAGGCTCGCGCCGTTATCGGCCGAGATTAACCAACAGTCAGGAATGGGCACAAGCAAACCGCGCTCCCTCGATCTGATCCTGGCGATCTATTGCGCCGTCATCGTCGTCGCCAGTCTGTACCCTTTCGTCGGCTGGACGACGCCGGAGAGCCACTGGGCGAATTTCCTCACCGCCCCCTTGCCGCGCTACCTCACCCGTACCGACATCAGCACCAACCTGCTGGTCTACCTGCCGCTCGGCTACCTGCTGGCCGTCAGGCAGTTCCGTCCCCGCCGCCGCATGGTCCCCATCATGCTGGCCTGGCTGGCCGGCAGCTTGCTGAGCCTGGGCATGGAGAACCTCCAGGCCTGGCTGCCCGGACGCATCCCGTCCAACGTCGACCTGTTCCTGAACAGCCTGGGCGCCCTGATCGGCGGCCTCCTGGCCCTGCACCACGCGCGCTGGTTGCGCGCCTGGCAAGCCCTGCGACGCTGGCGCATCGGCTGGTTCCTGCCCCACGGCGAGGCCACCCTGGGACTCTGGCTGCTGCTCCTGTGGGGGCTGACCCAGTTCGCCCTGGTGCCGCTACCGGGCGTCGGCTGGCTGGAATTGCACCTGCGCCCGATCGATACGCCGCCGGAACGGATCCAGCAACTCAACACGATCTGGTTCGTCGCCGTGTTCATGGAAATGGCCGCGCTGGGCGCCTTCGCCGCCTGCCTGTTGCGGCCCGGACGCTATGTCAGCGCCATGGCCCTGATCACCCTGTCGGCCTTTGCACTCAAGCTGCTCGTGGCGGCGATCCTGCTCAAGTTGCGCGTCCTGGGCGGCATCCTGTCCCTGGAAACCCTGGCCGCCTTCGTGCTGGCCCTGTGGCTGTTGCTGCTGCCCTCGGTGTCGCGCAACCGGCGCGCGGTCGCCTTCACCCTGCTGGCGATCATCGGCATCGGCCGCCTGTGGTTCGTGCCCTCGCCCCTGTGGCCGTCCGGCAGCCTGCTCAACCTGGTCGGCCTGGCCCGCCACCTGGCCGCGCTATGGCCCTGGCTGGCCCTGGCCTATCTGGTGCAGCGTCTGGTCGGCGCAGCTCGCGTCTAGCGCCTCCTCGGCCGCCGGGCTGACGGGTACCGGCACGGCCTTGTCGGCCGACAACTCCAGCACGCCTTCCAGCTTGCGCACCAGGCAGTGCACGCTTTGCCGGCCGGTGTCGAGGACGATGTCGGCGGTCTGCATGTAGAGCGGGTGGCGCTGCTCGTACAGGGCCTGCAGCCTGGCGAGCGGGTCTTCGGTCTGCAACAGGGGCCGGTTGCGGTCGTGCTTGGTGCGCTGGTACAGCTCGTGCGGGTGGCAGCGCAGGTAGACCACAATGCCGCGCGCCTTCAGGCGCTCGCGGTTATGCGGATTGAGCACGGCACCGCCACCGGTACCGAGGACGATGCCGTGGCGCCGACTCAACTCGTCGATGATGCAGACCTCGCGCCGGCGGAAGCCTTCCTCGCCCTCGATCTCGAAGATGGTCGGGATGGACACCCCGCAGCGGGCCTCGATCTCGTGGTCGGAGTCGAGGAATTCCAGGCCGCGATGCTTGGCCAGCATCCGGCCTATGGTGGTCTTGCCGGCGCCCATCAGGCCGACCAGGAAGATATTGTCGCTCGGGATCATGGCCGGATTTTACGCGATCATCGGCGTCGGTGATGCGCGAGCAGGCGGTCGACGGCCGCCTTCAGGGGGCCGTCCGGCAGTTCGTGTTCGAGCGCATCCCAGGCCGTCAGGGCACCCCGGCCGAGGCCGGCCTTCTCCGGCCGGTCGGGTCGCGCCCAAACGGCTTGGACCCGCACCTTGAGCCGGTC
>JAAXVP010000403.1 GCA_013335435.1 Thiobacillus sp.
GTCAGCCTGACGGCCACGCTGGTAGTTGGCGTATCCCTCGGCCTGCTGGTCGAACGCGAGCATCCGGAGATGCTGCGAGGCAACCTGGCCGGGCCGGCGTCGACGCGGCCGGAAAGCGCACCCGCGCCGGCGGAAAAATCCGAAGCCGGTGCGACGAACGACACGACCAAGTCGATGGCCCCCGCGGCCGCCCTGCCGACCCAGGAAGCCGCACCGGCACGACGGGCCGCCCCCCGGATGGCCGACACCTTCGAGGCCGAGGCCCGACCGGCCACGCCCTTGCCGCAGGCGGAGACCCGGCAAGCTGGGCCGCCGGCAGTGGCAGGCGGCGTATCGGCCCCGACGAAGGCGGCGCGGGAGTCGAGCCTCGCCGCCGACGCAGCTACCGGCCCGGACTCGGCCACCGCTCCGGTGGCCGGGATGGCCCCGCCGGCCTCCCCCGAGTCCTGGCTGGACGCCATACGCCGTCTCCAGCGCGCAGGCCGCGACCGGGAAGCCGCGGCGCAATTGCTCGCGTTCCGCAAGGCCTATCCGGATTACCACCTGCCCGAAGACCTGGCCGGCCGGCCGTCGCCTGCCTCACGAGACGACTAGCGCCATCCCCAGTGATGCGAACATTCCCCCGCGCCATTGAGATTGCCTGTCCGCAAGGCGTCTGCCAACGCCCCCGAACGCCGCCGGGACGAGATGGCGGCCATGACCGCTTGGCTGGACAAGCCACACAATAAAGGAAAACGTAAGTTTCCTTATAGGCATTAAAGGCCTATTATGGAAAACATGGTTTCCGATAATATGCAATTGACCCGCCTGGGCGAGCGCCTGCGCGCCGAACGCCTGGCGCGCAACGAACCGCAAGCCCGTTTCGCGGCCAGGCTGGGAGTTTCCGTGCCCACCCTGCGGCGCATGGAGCAGGGCGACCCGACCGCCCAGATCGGCCACTGGCTAAGCGCGCTCGGGGTGCTGGACCGGAGTGCCGAGGTCGACACCCTGCTGGCGCCACGCTACAGCCTGTTCGACTCTGCCGCCGAACCGAAGCCCCGCCAGCGGGCCCGGCGCAAGCCATGATGCGCCTGGATGCCTGGCTCACCCTGCCGGACGGCGGCCAGCGCCGGATCGGCGAAATCGCCTTTGCCGACCCCGACCAGCAGGGCCGCTACGCCAGCGCCTTCCGCTACACGACAGACTGGCTGGCCGACCCGGACGCCTTCCCGCTCGACCCGGCCAACCTGGCCCTGGCGGCACACGAATACACGGCGCAAAACCTGGCCGCCCCGCTCTTGGCCCTGGACGACGCCCTGCCCGACGCCTGGGGCCGGCGCCTGCTGATCCTGCGCGACCGCCTGCCGCGCGGCCGCCAGAACGAACCAAACCTGCTCCAGGCCCTGGCCGGGCGCGGGCTCGGCGGGCTCGGCTTCTTCCCGCCCGGCCGGATGCCCGAGCGCGGCGACGGCGACGCCGACCTGATCGAGTTGGACGCCCTGGCCGAGGCCGCCGCCCGCCTGGAGGCCGGCCACGAGATCGACGATCGCTGCCGCGTCCTGCTGGCCGCCGGCAGTTCGCCCGGCGGTGCCCGCCCCAAGGCCCTGGTGCGCGACGGCGACGGCCACTGGATCGCCAAGTTCGCCAGCCGACGCGACGAGGTCGACGAGGTCGGCCTTGAAGCCACGGCCCTGGCCCTGGCCCGCCGGGCCGGCCTGACCGTGCCGGAGTTCCGCCTGGCGCCCCTGGCCGGCGGCCGGCGCGCCCTGCTGGTGCGCCGCTTCGACCTGGCTCCGGAAGGCGGCCGCCGCCACATGCTCAGCTTCCGCGCCCTGCTCGCGGCGGACGGCTACTACGTCCTGCGCTACGCCGACCTGATCGCCGCCCTGCGCAAACACGGCGAACGGCCCGAGGTCGACGTGCCGGCGCTGTTCCGGCAGATGGTGTTCAACGCCCTGATCGGCAACACCGACGACCACCTGAAGAATTTCTGGCTCCTGCGCGACCGCCGCGGTTATGCCCTGACCCCCGCCTTCGACCTGCTGCCGGACGTCGGCGCGCGGCGCGAACATGTCCTCATCTTCGACCTCGGCCCGACCCCGCCCGGCCCCTCGGGACTGGCCGCGCTAGGTCGCAAGTGGGGCATCTCGGGTGCCGGCGCCATCGTCGATAGGGTAGTCTCCACCCTGGCCGGATTTGCCGAGGCCGCCGCCGCCTTCGGAGTGCCCCAGCCTGAAATCGAACGCTTCCGCCTGGACATCGAACGCCGGATCAATAAGGAATAAGCATGGCCGACCTCGCCCCCTACGCCAAGGAGTCCCCGCTCTGCGTGACGCACCTTTTCAACGGGATGAGCGGAGTGTCCCACAGGGACCCGGGGCTCGCGCTCTGGGCGCTGGGAGCCGAGGTGTGGCACGTGCTGCGGCATGGGGCCGCGTGGGAGCGCGCGAGCGCACGGGAGTTTCCCGTCGGGCGCAGCGCATGACGACGCGCGTGAGCGTGCTGGTGCCGAGCTACGGCCGGCCGGAGTCGCTGGCGCGATGCCTTGCGGCCCTGGGCGCACAGTCGCGGGCTCCGGACGAGGTGGTGGTAGGTGTTCGTCATGAAGGCGACGTCCAGGCAGCCTTTCGGCAGCCTGGGGTCCACCACGCTCCCGAGGATGGTGGTCACGTTGGACAGGCCGTCCTTCTCGCACCGCTCTCTGAGGTGCTTCAGGGCCTCGGCG
>JAAXVP010000404.1:0-1770 GCA_013335435.1 Thiobacillus sp.
CTTGTCCTCCTGGTTGTCCTTGTTGTAGGCCAGGGGCTGCGACTTCATCAGGGTGAGCAGGGCGACCAGGTGGCCGTTGACCCGGCCGGTCTTGCCGCGCACCAGTTCGGGCACGTCCGGGTTCTTCTTCTGCGGCATGATCGACGAGCCGGTGCAGTAGCGGTCGGGCAGGTCGATGAAGCCGAAGCGCGGGCTCATCCACAGGATCAGTTCCTCCGACAGGCGCGACAGGTGGGTCATCAGGAGGGCGCAGGCGGCGGTGAATTCGATCGCGAAGTCGCGGTCGGACACGGCGTCGAGGGAGTTCTCGCACACCTCGTCGAAGCCCAGTTCGCGGGCCACGAACCCGCGGTCGATCGGGTAGCTGGTGCCGGCCAGGGCGGCCGCCCCCAGGGGCAGGCGGTTGACCCGCTTGCGGGCGTCGAGCAGGCGTTCCTTGTCGCGCCGGCTCATCTCCACGTAGGCCAGCAGGTGATGGCCGAAGGTGACCGGCTGGGCGACCTGCAAATGGGTGAAGCCGGGCATGGGTGTGTCGGCATGCTGCTCGGCCAGGTCGAGCAGGGCACGCTGGAAGTCGCCAATCAGGCCGACGATGTTATCGATCTCGTCGCGCAGCCAGAGGCGGATGTCGGTGGCCACCTGGTCGTTGCGCGAGCGGCCGGTGTGCAGGCGCTTGCCGGCATCGCCGATCAGGGCGGTCAGGCGCTTCTCGATGTTGAGGTGGACGTCCTCGTCGTCCAGGTTCCAGACGAACTCGCCGCGCTCGATCTCGGCCAGGATGGTCGCCATGCCGTCCTCGATGGCGGCCAGGTCGGCGGCCGGGATGATGCCCTGGCGGGCCAGCATCTTCGCGTGCGCAAGCGACCCCCCGATGTCGTGGCGGGCCAGGCGGTTGTCGAAGAAGACCGAGGCGGTGTAGCGCTTGACCAGTTCCGAGACGGGCTCGGAGAAGCGTTCGGACCAGGTTTTGTCGGGGCTGGACATGATGGTATCGCGGCGGGGAAAAACGCGATTATAACGGTGCCGGCCCCCGAATCTTGGCCAGCGCGGTGTCGATCGCCTCGTCCAGGTACATGCCGTAGTAGTCCTCGGTGGTCAGGCCAACCACCGGTTTGGCCAGGATGCGGCCCTTGCCGTCGAGCACGACCACGGTCGGCACCAGGGTGTAGCCGTATTGCTGGGCCAGTTTGCGCGGTGTGGTCGGATGGCCGTCGAAGCCGCGGATCGCGCTGTCGTCCGAGACCACCAGGCGGCGCATCACCACCTTGCCCTGGTAAGTCTTGTTGCCGCTCATCGGCACCAGGAAGTTCTTCTGCACCCGTTCGCAGAAGACGCAGTGTTCCCCGGTCAGGACGATCAGGATGGCGCCGTTGATGGCATGCGCCGCCTCGGCGTCCTTCTGCAGGTCGCGCGCCTGGGGCAGGCCGCCGGCCGCCCAGGCGGATGCCGAGGCCCATGCTAGAATCGCGCACAGCCGGGCAAGTATTTGTTTCGTCATCATCTCGCTCCTTCTCCGGGTCCGATTCTATTCCGTTCACCAGCGCGCGCACTATGCACAAATTGACCATTGCCACCCGTGAAAGCCAGCTTGCCCTTTGGCAGGCCCATCACATCCGCGACCGCCTCGAAGCCCTGCATCCCGGCCTCAGCGTGGAACTCCTGGGCATGACCACCCAGGGCGACCAGATCCTCGATTCGCCCCTGTCGCGCATCGGCGGCAAGGGCCTGTTCGTCAAGGAACTGGAGCAGGCCATGATGGAGGGCCGGGCG
>JAAXVP010000404.1:1780-2702 GCA_013335435.1 Thiobacillus sp.
CGCGTTTTCTGAGTTTCGTGCAATAATAGCTATGAGTCTTGCCAATCCGCCCCGCCGGTAACGCACACCGTTAGCCAGCCACTTGCATAACATAAAAAGGAAGGTATTGTATGGGACTTTTTGGCGACAAACTTTTGCGGCAAGGGCCTGTTCGTCAAGGAACTGGAGCAGGCCATGATGGAGGGCCGGGCGCACCTGGCCGTGCACTCCCTCAAGGACGTGCCCATGGACCTGCCGGAAGGCTTCGAGCTGGTCGCCATCGGCAAGCGCGAGGATCCGCGCGACGCCTTCGTATCGAACCACTACAAGTCGCTCGCCGACCTGCCGCCGGGCGCCAAGGTCGGCACCTCCAGCCTGCGCCGCCAGGCCCAGTTGCGCGCCAGGCATCCCAACCTGGTGGTCGATACCCTGCGCGGCAACGTCAACACCCGCCTGCGCAAGCTCGACGAAGGCCAGTACGACGCCATCATCCTGGCCGCGGCCGGGCTCAAGCGCCTGGGCTTCGGCAAGCGCATCGCCGCCTCCCTGAGCCCGGCGGAAAGCCTGCCGGCGGTCGGCCAGGGCGCCCTGGGCATCGAGATCCGCAGCGGCCAGCCCGAGGTCGCCAAGCTGCTGGCGCCCCTCAACGACCCGATCACCGCCGCCTGCGTGCGCGCCGAGCGGGCCATGAGCCGGATGCTGCAAGGCGGCTGTCAGGCCCCGATCGGCGGCTACTGCGTCGAGGAGGCCGGCAAGCTGCATCTGCGCGCCTTTGTCGCCGACCTCGAAGGCGTGCGCTTCTACCGCGCCGAGGCGGAGGGCGACATGGCCGATCCCGAGGCGCTCGGCCACAAGGTGGCCGAGGCCTTGATCGGCCAGGGCGCCGCCCGCTTGCTGGCGGAACTGATCCACCGGCCCTGATGGTCGACAAGCGCCAGTCCCT
>JAAXVP010000405.1 GCA_013335435.1 Thiobacillus sp.
CCGTCGCCGACCATGCAGAAGTCGATGGAATTGCAGGCCGCCGCCGAACGGGAACGGAAGGCGACGGTGACCAAGGCCGAGGGCGACAAGCAGGCCGCCATCCTGGAGGCGGAAGCGCGCCTGGAGGCGGCCAAGCGCGACGCCGAGGCGCAGGTGCGCATGGCCGAGGCCTCGGCCGAGTCGATCCGGCGCATCTCGGCGGCCATTCCCGAGAAGGAACTGCCGGCCATGTTCATCCTGGGCGAGAAGTACATCGCCTCGATCAAGGAGATCGCCAGCGCCAACGGCAGCAAGACCGTGCTGCTGCCGGGCGACCTGATGAAGAGCCTGGAAGGCCTGCTGGGACGGAAATCTTGATGATTGTTAAAGTCTTTTCTAAAGTTGTGGCTATAAGCACCGATAAATGCGGTGTGAAATGCGTGATGCAAGGGGTCGGGAAACTGTGAAGAAACTGCTCGCCTACGTCGTATCGATCATGCTCGCCGCCGGCGCTCCGCTGGCGCAGGCGGCGCCTACGCGGGTCGAGGCCTCCAGCCATAGCGCCAAGAAGGTCGCCAAGACCAAGAAGAAGGCCAAGGTGAGCGCCAAGACCGGCAAGCGCGTCAGGGCCAAGGCCCGAGGCAAGCGCGTCGTCAGCGAGGCCCAGGAACGGCGGCCGATGCGCGTGAGCCACAGCCTGGGACAGGCGCCGACCGAGGTTTCCTATGGTCTCGCCGACAGCGGCGACCTCAAGCTGCGTTCCGCGGCCGTCATGGTGGTCGACCAGAAGACCGGCGAGGCGCTCTACTCCAAGAACCCCGACGTGGCGACCCCGATCGCCTCGATCACCAAGCTGATGACCTCCATGGTGGTGCTCGATGCCGGTCTGGCCATGTCCGAGGAGATCAGCATCGGCAACGAGGATGTCGATCATCTGAAGGGCTCGAGCTCGCGCCTGGCCTTGGGCACCACGCTGAACCGCGAGGAACTCCTGCACCTGGCCCTCATCGCCTCGGAAAACCGCGCCGCGGCGGCGCTTTCGCGCGCCTACCCGGGCGGGCGCGAGGCCTTCGTCGAGGCCATGAACCGCAAGGCCGCCGCCCTCGGCATGACCCACACCTGGTTCGTCGACGGCACCGGTCTGGACAGTTCCAACCGCTCCACCGCCGCCGACCTGGTCAAGCTGGTCGAGGCCGCGTCCGGCTATCCGACGATCCGCCAGATCACCTCCACCGGCCAGTACGGCGTCACCATGCCGGGCCGCCAAGTGGTCCGGGTGAAGGAAAACGGCCGGGTGCGCCGGGTCTCGCGCGAGGTCATGCGCCAGGTGGCGTTCCACAACACCAATGCCCTGACCCGCAGCCCGAACTGGGATATCGGCCTGTCCAAGACCGGCTACATCAACGAGGCCGGCCACTGCCTGGTCATGCAGGCCAACATCGCCGACCGCCCGGTCATCATGGTGTTGCTCGATTCCTGGGGCAAGCTGTCCCGGATCGGCGATGCCGCCCGGGTTCGCAAGTGGCTGGAAAGCCAGCATTCCTCCGGCCGCCTGGCCAAACTGGAACGCGACTCCTCGGTCTGACGCTCCGGCTCGGAGCGTTCTCTCGTTCTCGCCAAGTCCTTGGCGAGAATGCGGTTTTGTTGATTTGCCTCAAATTTATTCCCCCGGATTTCTGTAAGCATATCTACCGAAATAACAACCGAGGAGATGGAGATGGGGCTCGTGCGTCGGTATGTCTTCAATTCGTGGCCGATCCTGTTGTTCGCCCTGCTGTTCTGGGGCTGCGCCGGTAGCGGTACCGCACCCGTCGCGGTAAGCAAGGGCATCATCTTCTCGGCGGCCGAACGCGCCACCATCGAGCGCTACTACGGCGATGCCCGGCGTGCTCCGGCCAAGCCCGCTCCCAGCCAGTTCAAGGCCGGCGACAAGCTGGTTTCGGGCCTGCGTCCGCAACACCTGCCGACCGATCTCGCCGCCCGCCTGCCCGACTTGCCGGCCGGCTACACACGTCTGGTCCTCGGTTCCGACGTTCTCCTGGTCAACCGCGACAGCCACGACATCCTGGACGTAATTCCCGCCGTGGCCTACTAGCGGAGAAAAAATTGATGGCTGTCAAGGTTATGGGGCGGGGTGCGTCTATACCATCCGCTACCGTACCGTAGACGTACTCACATTTATCCGTTCATCGGAGGAGATATGCATAAACGATTTCTTATGGCCGGTTTGCTGGCCGGTTGCTCCGTCACTGGCGCAAGCCTGGCCGCCGACAATATCGAAGGCCTGGCGCGGACATGCAACAACTGCCACGGCACGGGTGGCGTGAGCGTCGGGCAATCGATGCCGTCGATTGCGGGTCTGTCGGAGACCTACCTGAAGAACATCATGATGGAATGGAAGACGGGCGCGCGGGCCTCGGCCAACATGACGCGCCTGATCAAGGGCTACACGGACGACGAGATTGCCGGGCTGGCGGCCTACTTTGCGAAGCAGCCGTGGACGCCGCAGCCGCAGAAGGCCTCGGCCGAGGTGCTGGCCAAGGGCAAGGACGTGACCGAGCGGTGCGAGACCTGCCACGGCGCCACCGGCGGCCAACCGGACGACAAGGACACCCCGATGCTGGCCGGCCAATGGGCCAAGTACCTGGAACTGGAACTGATGAAGTACCGGGACGAAGGCTTCCAGATGACCCACAAGAAGATGACCAAGAACGCCCGCAAG
>JAAXVP010000406.1 GCA_013335435.1 Thiobacillus sp.
CATGGTGGCCTCCTGTCATGGAACGAGGCGGATTGCCTCATTCCACAACCTAGGCCCTGGGGCCACGACCTCGGCATTACCCAGACCGCCGGGTAGAACCACCCCTACCGCGCGAGCGGTTTAGTCCATGGCCGATTCCCCGCCACACGCCAAACCCCCGATTTCACCAACGAGCGACAACCAAACTCCCCGTTCCGCCAGCTTCCCGTTCAGCGCCACTTCGCCCTTTGGTAATTGATGCAACGCTCGCTGCCGTCGGATTGCTCGATATTGACGAGGCAGCGTATGTTGAATAACTCCTCTTTGAACTCCTGCAATTCGGCGTTGTATGCCCGCAGGCTCATTTCTCCCGAATCGACCTTCGGGGCCAATGCCAACGATTTTTCGTAAACACGCCTGATTTCACTTTCATTCGCGTGGTTCAACTCGATCTCGATAGGCAACACCCGCTCATTCAAGCAATCGAGCCAACGGGTAAACCAATTAGCGACTTTAGCCTCGCGCTCGGTGTGCGCCTGCTTGGTGCAGGCAAGCTTGACGGCCTCCAAATCCTGCTTCGTGTAGCGCGGCGCGGTGCTGCCGCAGCCAGTCAGGAATACCATGCCCGCGAACAGGGAAATAGAGATTTTCGCCGCCGGCGCGATCCGATCATTGGTAAGCATATGCATCTTCGACATAGCGGTATGTCGAGTTCCACCCTGGTTCCTTGTTGTGCGCCGATTATGTCCCGCCGGCGCACTCGACGCCATGGGTATCAGTACGCATCTTGGCAGGCTGGCGGCCCCGACCAAGCATTGCCGCGACCGTCTCAAGCCAGGCGCACGGCTGCTTGCCCCAGCCCTTCGAACATTGCCCGCAGTTCCATTGCGCCGGCAACCGGATGCATGCCGGTCCAGGCCCCGGTGGTGACGATGTCGCCGGCCCGCGCGCCACCGACGTGAGCCAGCCACCAGGGCAGGCAGTGGAGGATGTCGCCCAGGGGCGGACGGCCTGTGCCTGTGGCCACCTCGCGGTCGTCGGCGGTGATTCGCACCGCGCATTCGGACCAATCGGCCGCGCGCCAGTCCGCGATGGCGTCGCCCAGCACCAGGGCACCGTTGACCTGGTTGTCGGCCAGGCGCCAGTAGGGGCCGGCAGCCTCGGCATCGGCCAGGCGGGTGTCGACCAGTTCCATGGCGACGTGGGCGCTGCCGATGGCGGCCAGGATTTCGGTACGGTCGTACGGCTCCGGCCTGGCCGGCAGGTCGCGGGCGAAGCGCAGGGCAATCTCGGCCTCGACGCCCAGGCCGGTGAACAGGCCTGCGGACAGGTGGACCGGGCCCCAGGCCAGGCGTGACGGTAAGACCGGGGCGGCGAAGGGTGGCGCGTCCGGTGCCGCGGCGCCCACCTTCCAGGCGCTCGGCCGGCTGTCGCCGACCAGCATGCGCCAGACCGCGCGTTGCACCGCATAGGCCTGCTCGGCGTCGACCGGGCCGGACTCGGGCGTGACTGCGATGCGGTTGCGTTGGCGGTAGGCCTCGACGAGGCGGCGGGCGATGGCGTCGATTTCGTTCATGGCGGAAATAATAGTCCTGATTTTGAGTGTTTCCCCCCAGACGTGCTGTCGCGGCCGGGCGGGGCCAGGCGGATAATCGCGCCGATTCCGCAAATTCGCTAAAGATGCACCTGTCCGGGCCGTTATAGCGCCAAGCCAGTCGAATTTTTCAAACCATGCCGTTTCCACTCGATCGCGAAAAAACCCAGAAACTGACGGAGGAGTTGGAGAACGTCATCGCGGCCCATCTGGCCTGGTTCAAGCAGTTCAGCCGCCTGCTCGCCTGCGGCAACGGCATCGACGCCTTCGAGGCGGCCGAGGATGCCTACCTGAAGTCGCCGTTCGGGCAATGGTATTACCGCGACAGCCCGCATCCGCTCGCCAGCCATGAGCCGTTCCAGGCCATGGCCGAAATCCAGCAGGCCCTGCACGAATGCGCCCGCCAGGCGGTGGAGACGATCCGGGCCGGCCGGCGGCCGTCGGCGGAACTGCACGACAACTGCGTCGACCTCGCCCTCAAGCTCAACAACAAGCTGCGCCACCTGCAACTCGATATCATCGGCGACCTCCTGGCCACCGACCCGCTCACCGGCTGCTACAGCCGGCGCGGCATGATCAATCGCCTGCAGGCCGAGCAGGAGCGCGCCCAGCGCATCGAGCGGCCGTGCAGCCTGTGCCTGGTCGACTTCGACCATTTCAAGCGCATCAACGACAGCTACGGCCACCCGGCCGGCGACGCCGTGCTCAAGCAGGGCATGCGTTTCATCGGCGGCGTCCTGCGCAAATACGACATCGTGTTCCGCTATGGCGGCGAGGAGTTCCTGCTTTGCCTGCCGGGCACCCCGGCCGACGACGCCGCCCAGGTGATCGAGCGCATCCGCTCCGGCCTGGAGAAGATGCCGATCATGCTGCCGGGCCGGCACAAGCTGCACGTCACGGCCTCGTTCGGCATCGCCGAGGTGATGCTGACCAAGCCGGTCGAGGACAGCATCGCCAGCGCCGACCAGGCCCTGCTCAGGGCCAAGAACGCGGGCCGCAACCGGGTCGAGATCTGGCGGGGGACGTAGGCGTTGGGCTGGGTCTATTGATTCGACCCGAATAGAGCGTGACAACCCCCTCTCCCCCAGCCCCTCCCCCTCGAGGGGAGAGGGGTGCACGGCAGTG
>JAAXVP010000121.1 GCA_013335435.1 Thiobacillus sp.
CGGACGGTTGATCGACCGAGGCGACGATGCCCCAGGCGAGTCCGGCCACGGCCGGGTCAGGGTCCTGCAGCAGGAAGTTCAGCCGGGTGGCCTGGGCATCCAATTGCCGCCTCTGGGCCAACACCACCGCCGCCGCCACGGCCCGGGCCGGTTCCGCCTTCAGGTACTGGTCGAGGACTGGTTGGCTGCAAACGGCGGGCAAGATGATGCCCAGGGCATCGCGCAAACCGTCCAGGCGGGCGCCTTCCGACGTCGCGAACAATTCGGCGATGCGCATGGCGATGCTCGGTTCGTCCAGGCGCAGCAAAGGATAGGCCGCGGCAAACACCACATCCCGCTCATCCGACTCCAACCTTTGCAGTAAATACTGCGGCAACGCTGCCGGCACCGCCAGCAGCCCCTGAACATGGGCCTCGATACGCTCGTTCAGGCCGGCGATCTCCCGAGGCGTATGGTAGGGAGAGGTCATGGCATTGCGCCGCTGGCCCCAGAGGAACTCGATCTCCTCCGCGTGGATGTCGAGCAGTTCGGGAATGAAACGGGCACGGGGCATGTTCATTGACGCTCCATTCCCATCCGGTCAGTTGATATCGACGCTGCCGGCCTTGATGCGATGGGTCTTCTTGGCGCGGGTAAGGACTTCTTCGCCGCGGATCATGAGCTTGCCGTCAGCACGAAGGTCGAGGGATGCCTCTCCGCACTGCAACTTCAGCAACTCAGTCGCCTTGATCGTGACGGACGCAACGATTTCATCGGGACGGTACTTGGCCACTGTGCCAAGGACAATGCCTCTCCCAGCCTTGCCGGAACTGGCGGGAATGCAAACCAGAACCTTGTCACCCGCGTTCAATTGGAGCGCCCCGCCTTGAGACGAAATCAATACGTCGCAGGCCAGCGTAAAGCCGGACTCCAATGCGACCATTACATCGCCGGTCTCCTTGAGCAGGACGATTCTTCCCACGGCCCAATCCCGCCCGACTTGGTTTGTATCGGATTCCTGGCCGCCCGTGGCCATCGAGAGCTTCGTGTTCATGTCTGTGCCCAATATGTGACGCAGTAAGTGGCCGCCATCAGCCAGTCCAGTCTTCCGGCGCTAGGAAGGTCAGGGTATCGATACCCGCGCCTTCGATGGCACGCTTGACGGATTCGTGGACGACGATGGCGTTGACCGATTCCGCCAACCTGAACATCAGAGCCCCTCGCGCCAACGCCGGGTCCAGCGTCACCCCCATCAGGAGCACGTCCCCCGGCTTGCCGCCCTTCGCCACGACGGCCGCCACCTTGCCGATGATATTGAATGCCAGGTAGGTGTCGTCGACCACGGCGCTGTCGCCCCGCTCCAGAACCGCCGGGTATATGTCGATGTTCGACACCCCCGCCGCCAGCAAGGCGGTGTGCAGCCGTTTGCTCATGACCGGCAGTGGCACCTGCCAGAACTCAGCCAGCACGGTATTCGGCAGCGGTTCGACGCGGAGACGCACTGGCAATGGCGGCGGTTCATCGAACCTGTCCGCGCTCATCCAGTCACGCAACGGGTCCGGGTCTTCCGAAAAATCATAATCGAGTGTCGCCAGATAACCCACCTCTGGGTCTTGGCAGATCATCATGTAGTACATAAGCGCTCCCTTCGATACAGGCCCTACTCGCTCTCGATCAGGCGAGCCGCCGGATTCCCGGCACGTCGTTCGCGCATGAATGCCTCACCCCATTTGGACGTGAAGACGTTCGGACGCCACGAGCTCCCGTTAAGACATATCCTCAGATTATCGGCAAGCATATCCAGGCGCGTCACCAGGCCGAACGGGGTAGGAATGCCGAGTTCCTTGATCTTGTCCCCCTTCTCCTTGCACTTCGAACAGGCGCTTTCCTTGATGCTACGTTGATACAAGCGCCGGTAGTCGCTGAATATCTTGTTCAGGATCTCAGTGACGAAGCGGCTGTAGGATTCGTGGCGGTCATGGAAATGGCCGGGTGCCAGCTTCATCGCCTGCCGTACATAGCGCCATTTCCTGTTTGTCTCGGTAATCTGATTCAGGGCGCCCGTCAATTCGGACGACTGGATATCCGGCGCCTCGGTCACATCCTCTTCTTCCTTATCGGGATGGTCGTCATTCTCGGTCCATAGCCCCAATCCCCCCTTGCCGCCCCCCACCGCATAGCTGCCAGGTAAATAAACGCCGTTTTCACTGCCGTTGACTTCGTACCCCACGTTCGCCCAGACCGCGCCCGTCGTATAGGTCGCACCCTTCAATTGCGCGCTGCTTCCCTTTTTCACCATGAAGGCCAACAACCTCGACACCTTCAGGGCCTCCTGAGCCGGAATCAGATGGTGAGCCGCGCTCGTGACGGGGTATTTGTGGACGTGACGCTCGCCCGTGGCCGCGTCGGTGTCGATAATCGTGACTGCATCGCATTTCTCGAAAAATGGATGCCCTTTGACCGCCTTGGGATTCTTGACAACTGCCCGCTTCACCTTGAGGGGGGCGTAGAGATGGGTACTCGTGCCATTGCCCATTTTCGTTGCCAGCTTCCCGCCTTCGCCGATGAGTTGATTGTCGACCTCCGGGGGCGTGGGGTTGTCATGATCGAAGGGGCATTCGACCTCGTCCTCGTCCACCATGCCGATAGCGACGGCCTCACCGATCTGCGTCATAGGTCACCCACAGATGTTCTTCTTGTTCTGCCACAACGGATCCCCCATGCGGCAGACATTCTTGCCCTCCAACATAACGTTGAAGGAGTACATAAGGTACTCGCACTCGTGCTTCACCGTATTGCTGATCACCCCCAGGGCCGAGCCGGGCTCGTCCATGTAGCTCACCATGTACTTGGCCCCCTTGTTCATGATCATGCTGCCGTCGGCCTTGATGGTGGTCGTGCCCTGGACGGTGTCGGAGGATTTGCCCAGGTTGGGGTAAGGAACGGGAACCGGGCCGGCCGGCGGCGCACCCGTCTTGCAAACGTCGGGGAAGACCAGGCTCATGCCGCCGCTGGTCTTGTGGGCGAAGCCGGTGATGTTGTGGACAGTACAGGGCATGATTCCAGTCCTCCTGTTCGGCTAAACCGCTCGGACCAGCAGGCTGGCCGCCCGGTCGGCATGGTCGGAAGAAGCATACACCAAGCAAGGAGCGCGCCGGTAGCCGTGGCGCACGCCATGTGCGGCCAGGGCCAGCAGGGTGGCGCCATGGGCCGCGCCGAGGTCTCCGAACACCTCAGCGGGGTGTTCCATCTGGTGGTCTTCGGCAAAGGCCTGGGCAGAGCGTAGCCGGGCGACGCCATACTCCCGCGCCCAATAGCGTTCGCCGTTGAAGCTGGAATAGACGCAACCGATCGGCGCTGGAGGCGGCGACTCGGCCAGCAAATTGGCAAACGCGGCGGCCAGCCCCTCACCCAGATAAGGCTCCTCGGCGTAAAGATGGCCCGATTCCTGCCCGAGGCTGGCACCCAGCAACTCCGCCAGAACCGGCAGACCGCGTTGTTCCGCGGTTCGGGCGGTGCACAGCGACAGGAACGCGGCCCCCTCGCCGGGTGCAAAGCCATCGCTGTTGACGGCATTGCGAATCCGCCCCTGCAAGTCCAATGTACCCAGCACATACAGATCGACAAGACTGTCGACGCCACCGACGAGCACGAATTCGGTTTGCCCCTGACGCAACCTGTTGGCGGCCTCAAGCAAGGCCATGATCGCCGCTGCACGACCACGTGGCACGGCGACGCTCCGTGCCTGGTCAATGGACACGCCGGCCTGGGTCTGCAGACGCATCAGGAATTGGACCGGCACGACGGGGAGGCGGCTATGCTGCTCCGGCAGGGCGAGCAGAATCTGCAGCGGCCCGACTGGGCTGATGTTTGCGAGCGCTTCATCCAGTGCCACATGAGCCAGACGCAGCATGCGCCCTTCCCGGCACTGCAGAGGCTCCGCCAGCAGTCCAGCGGCCAGCGGTGGCAAGCCCTCGTCCGGCACGACCCCGGCGACGAAGTTCTCATAACGGCGATCGCGCCAGGGAATCTCCTGCAGGCGCGCCACGCGGGAGCGGGCCGACGCGGCCGTCTCCGCAAGGCTCAGACCCACGGGTGTGACCATGCCGGCGCTGACGATGACGATGGCTTCAGACATGCTCAGGCCGCCACCGCCTCATGGGGGACGAACTTGCCGTATTCGCGGCAATCCACCCGCACCTTGCTGAGCTTGAGGGCGTGCTTGTCCACGGCCAGGGCCGAACGGTAGATCAGTTGCAGGCGGTACTTGTCAGGTTCCAATATGACCGTGTCCAGCGCGGTCGGGCGATCGATCTCTTTGCCCCGGAAGTGATAGCGGGTGGCGATGCTGCAGACCGGCAACTGGAAAGCCAAACGGGCGCCTCCAGGCAGGCAACCAGTGATATCAACGGGCTCCCCCCCTTTCAGGAAGCCGGGCGCCACCAATCCAGGCGGGGCCACGTTGAAAAAGCGGGGATCGAAATCGCGCGGCAAGTAGGGGGCCCGTTGCTTGGTCCAGGCCTCGTCATACGTGCCGGCATACTCGCGACGGGGCGACCAGGACGGGGCCACCGGCGCGCAGCAGGCCGGCGCGGGCCGGTCGCCCGGTTTCTGGATGGGCTGGCGTGGATCCTCGATCTGGGGCAGGGGGCGGCCATCGAAGGAACGCTCGCGGCTGCCTATAAAGCCCCGGCCCACCGGATTGCGCGGTTCATACTCCATGGGCGGTTTCCCTGCCTCGGGAACCTCGAAGCCGCCGAAGGCGAGTTCCCAGCGCAGCGGCACCTTTTCGAACGGCTCGGGCGGGCTGATACGACCGCGTTCCCAAAGTCGGGGGCCGAAGATGCGCAAGGTCTGTGCCACCGGCCCGACCCTGAAGGACATGTCCATACCCCGGGTGGAATGGGACGCGGCGTAAGCCGAACCCAGCAGAAGGATATCCGTGGCCGGCTTGGACAGGGTCAGTTCACCCGCCGCATAGATGCCGGTCATGGCCGGATCTCCCCAGTAGACATCGCCCGCCAGCAAGGGAAGGGGCTTGACCGTGGGCATCAGTCCCTTGGCCGTGATGTCGAAGGCCACCTTCACCACCGTATAGACGGTCTCGACCCCGGCCGGATCGGCGAAGACGCACAGTTGCGCGCTGAAAGGGGTCCGGTTGTCGATCTGCAGCATGGTCCGGGGCCAGGCTCAGTTCTCGGCGATCTTGGAGCCCTTGAGCACCATGTCGGACGAGGCCTTGGCGACGATCTTGCCGCTGCCGGAAATGGTGATGTCCTTGCCCTTGATCTGGATGGTGCCGTCCTTCTTCATGACGAGACTGGCGCTGCCGGTCACCAGGGCGATTTCGTCGCCGGCATTCAGGTAGAACTTCTTGCCGACCTGGGATTTGTCGTCCGTGCCGATCTGGGTGGTGCGATTCTCCCCGACGTCCAGCGATTGGTTCTTGCTGATGCTGATGGTTTCGTCCTTGCCCACGTTCTGGCTACGGTTGTTGCCCACATCCAGGCTCTCGTCCTTGCCCACGCTGGTGCTGCGGTTCTCGCCGATGCTGATGGTCTCGTTCTTGCCGACGTCCTCGGTGCGATTGACGCCGATGGAAATGGTTTCGTTGTTGCCCACGGACTCGGTACGGTCGTGCGCCACCGACACCTTCTCGTCGTGGTCGATGGTCTTGCTCCGGTCATGGCCGACCCAGTGGGTCTCGTCGTTTTCCACCTCGATGTCCTGGTTCTTCTCGGCATGGATGAAGAGCTGTTCCGACCCTTTCTTGTCCTCGAAGCGGATCTCGTTGAAGTTGTCCGGCGTACCCTGCTTGCTGGAACGCGACTTGATGCCGGTCTGGGTCTTGTTGTCGGGCAGGGCGTAGGGCGGCATCTGGTCCGCGTTGTAGACCCGCCCGGTGATGATCGGCCAGTCCGGATCCCCCTCCAGAAAGGACACGATCACCTCCTGGCCGATCCGCGGCAGGGCCACCGCCCCCCAGTTCTTGCCCGCCCACGGCTGGGAGACGCGAATCCAGCATGAGCTGTTCTCGTCGTTCTGGCCATAGCGGTCCCAGTGGAACTGCACCTTCACCCGGCCGTATTCGTCGGTATAGATCTCCTCGCCGGACGGCCCCACCACCACTGCCGTCTGCGGACCCTGGACGATCGGCTTGGGGGTCTGGCGCAGTGCACGGAAGGCCGCCTCCTTGCCCTTCGGCATCACCGTGAAGTCGCAACTGAAGTCCTGCTCGCCCGTACCCGACGACGGCGACGAATCACTGGCCTGGAAACTCGTCGCCGTGATCAAGTATTCCTGGTTCAGGCTGTCGACTGGATGCTTGGTGAGGGTGATCAGCCGCCCGGCTTCGATCTGCTGGGCATTGCAGGCCGCCCGGCTGACTTCGTACTGGCACTGCAGTTCCTCGATGCGGACATGGGCGTAATGCTCGCCCTCGCTTGGTGCGGCGTATTCGCCGGGATAGTCGTAGATCTCGAACTCGGCATGATCGTGCGGACGGGTGATCTTCTTGGCCTTGGCCAGTTCCGCCTTGGGTTTCTTGAAGTCGTAGTCGTCGATGGCGTAGTTGCCCGGCTGAATCTCCAGGACGGTGTCCCAAGCCGTGACATACGGCGTGCTGAGCGACATCTCCGCGGGCGTCGAGTTGAACTCGATCGCTTCCAGCCCGGGATGCGCCTCGTGCGTCCCCATGTCGTCCGCCAGCACCATCACATGCTTGTCCTGGGCGTGTTCGAACCAGTAGTAGATGCCCTCCTGCTCCATCAGCCGGCTGATGAAGTTGAAATCGGTCTCCCGGTACTGCACGCAGTACTCCCAGGGCTGGTAGCTGCCATTGAGGCGCGATTCGAAGCTGCTGAACTGTGCAAAAACCGATCGCCCGAGAACATCTTTGATGACCGCCGGGATGTCCTTGTTCTGGAATATCTGGCAGGTCGAGGTACGGGTGAGGTACCACAGCCACGGTCGCATGGTCATCTGGTAGGCATAGCCCACCCCGTCCTTGTAGGCCGTCGTCGCCACCTCGCCGAACATCGAGAAGCGGATCACGAAGCCATTGAAGAAACGCTGGCCGTCACCGCAATCCATGCGCACCGTGACGCGCTGGCCCAGGATGTCCTTGGCACTGATGTTCTTGCGCTTGCTCACCAAGCTGACCTGGTACTCGCTCAAGCGCCCCAGCCCCTCGCTGCCCGAGAGGCGCTGGACGATGAAGACGTCGGGCCCGAGCGGGGTATCGATTTCCAGCATGCGAGACAACATGGACATGTTCAACTCCTCGGCTCACTCTATGTCAGGCAGGGCTGTGCCGCCTGCCACCCGCCACATGACCGGCAAAACCGCGGAACAGCGGCCTGCACAGACCCCCTTCAGCCAACATTATCGTTTCGCGAAAAACGCAAGTTCGAGTGCAAAGCGCAACCCGTCGCGCAAGCATCCTGACTGTGCCCGGAGCGGGCATGCCCCCGAAGTCTTACCCTCGCGAAGACAGACCCGATCTTGCCATAACTCCAGCCGCCACCCCGTGTTCCGACAGCAACCCCGTCTCGTCGTATCCGCCGGGATTCAGGGCATCCATACCGGGCATTATCACGCCCGAACACATACCCGCCAAGCCCGCCATCTACGGCACCATACCGTCAAGTACCTCCACCCGCCTCGTTCATGCCATCCAAGGTGAACGCCGGATTGAGCGTGCCGCGTCATCAAGATGCCCGTAAAGGCCATAAACAGGATTCCTGTCCCGACTCTTCAGCGATTTCCCGCATTTCCATTGCCCAACGAGGAACGGCTCGGCTTCCACCATCATCATTGCGTCCGGATCGGCCGTCTACGTTAGGCCGCCCGCCTCCCGGTGGAGTCATGGTGGAATTACCCGCGCCCCGTTTCACAACGATTCCATTGTCCGTTCACATCTCGGCATTCCAGCGCATGCATGGCCAGAATCGAGATGGACCGCGTGCTTTACACCGCTTTGTCGGGGGAACCCACTTTCGACGTTGAGAAAACCGCCGCCCCCCCAGGAAGCCTCGGGCTCGGCAAGCCGAAGCCGGAGCCGGAGCCGATCCGTCACCCTGGCCCCGACCCTCAGTCTTGCTCACCGCTCTTTGGAGAAAACCGCCAACTTGAGCGCAAGACGCAGTGCCTCGCGCAAATGTGCCGCCTGTGCCGCGGGCCCCGAGGCCGTGACGATGCCGATGGTCTTGTCGAGGCGAAGGTACAACTGCTCCTGCCACACCTCCTGGGCCCCACCGTGGTCCAGGACCAACCGAATCAATTGAACCTCGTCGTAGCCACCTGGATTCAGGTTTTCCGTCCCCAGCGGCAGGATGCTCGACACCATCCCTGCCAATCCCTGCCTCTGGCGTGCCACATAGGCGTTCAAATCCGGCACCTCACCCAGTTCGTCCCAAGTGAACACCAGATTGAGGCGAGCCGCCGCGTCACCCGACTGATACAGACCGTAGCCCGGAATCCAATCCCAACCGGGCGGCAACGACGTCACTTGCCATGGCCCGGATGCCAGGCCCGCCGTCGATTCAGCATGGCCTTGGGTCATTTCCGGATGTTTCCTGATAAACGGTTCATACGCCCTCTCAGCGGATCGCCGACTCGCCCGACACAGCGGCCAGGCGTTGCTCGGCCGTAGCCAATTGCTGGAGGTTCAGGACCGATCGGTAAGGCAGCAACCACAGGCGCTCCCCCTCCCAGTCGACCGGGGCGATGGCGGGCGGCAGGTTCGTCGGCTTGGGCGCCCAGCCCAGGCGGAAGCGCAGATCCGTGACGCTGGTCGGCAGGACGCGGGCCTGGCGCGTCAGGGCAGGATACGGATTGCGGTCGCGCAGGGGCAACGGGATTCGAAAATGACCGCTGAAGGTCTCGCCCACCCCCACTTCACGGCCATAGGGCACCTCGGGGTTCTCATGGTGCAGGCCTGGCGGCAATTGGAACAAGGCCCGACTCAACTCGACCTGACTACCCTGCACCCTGGCATAGAACCAGCCGGTTTCCATTTTCCGGCTCGCCATCGAGTACAGCCGATCGAAGACCAGGATGGGTACGCCCGCATGATTGACGCCCCGATACTCACACTCGAGCCCATCCTGATCGTGTCTGACAGCCAGTGCGATTTCCATCATCTTGCGTCCTTTTGGCCAATCGTGAACCGCCGCGCCCCCCGCCATCGCCTCCGTCCAGGCAGCGCCGACCAGGACCAGGAATCGGCGGCGACTGCGATCAATAGAAGGTGCGCTCCGGCAATCCGCGGTCGCCACGATAAGAATTCTCCGAATATGATTCGCCATCGTACGGGGGCAATCCGGCCGCCCGCAACTCACTGTCGGCGATAGGCGTACCCGCCATGGGTCCGGTGTTGTTGCCTTCCGTGGTGGGCATGCGGCCATTCATCATGTCATCGGCATGCACCATCTCGTGGAACAAGCCCACATCCGCCGGCCGATTCGGCTCTTGCGCCCAATTGGCCGTGTTGTAGGGCGACCCGGGCGGGCCGCTCAGACTGGTGCGTTCCGGGTTGTAGCCGATCTCGGTGTCGGCCTGGTTTCCGTGCGTACCCTCGTTTCCCGTGGGCGGGGGATCGGTCCAGGCCCAGTTGCCTTCGTTGTTGTCGGTGTGGATGCGGCACTGCCGGCCACTGGCCGCCATCGAGGCCAACAGGCGCTCACCGCTCGGGGTACCCGCTATGGTGTTCAGGTCACGCACCACCATGGCCTGATACTCGGGCGTCCCTTCGATGGTGATGAACTCGTTGTAACGAGTCACCACACTGCCGTCCGGCCCGATCTCGGCACGGGGGTAATTCGACAACATGCCTATCAGGCCGGCGACCACCCC
>JAAXVP010000407.1 GCA_013335435.1 Thiobacillus sp.
TCCAGGGGATCGTAGTCGCATACCGTGGAGAAGGAGCACCTGCATTCGGTAAAGCTGGCCGTGGCCCACCTGGAACACCAGGGCGCGCGCGTGCACATGCTCGACACCCCGGGTTATCCCGACTTCATGGGCCAGGCCCTGTGCGCCCTCGATGCGGTCGAGACCGTGGCGGTGGTGATCGACGCCCAGAAGGGCATCGAACTGACCGCCAGCCGGATGATGCACTGGGCGCAGACCCGCAAGCTCGACCGCATGATCGTGGTCAACAAGATCGATGCCCCCGGCGTCGACCTGCCCGGCCTGCTGGCCGACATCCAGTCCGCCTTCGGGCGCGAGTGCCTGCCCATCAACCTGCCGGCCGGCGGCGGCACGCGCGTGACCGACTGCTTCTTCAATCCCGGCGGCGAGGCCGACTTCTCCTCGGTGGCCGACGCCCACCGCGCCCTGGTCGATCAGGTGGTCGAGGTCGACGAGGACCTGATGAACATCTACCTGGAACAGGGCGAGGTCCAGCCTGACCAGTTGCACGCCCCGTTCGAGCAGGCCCTGCGCGAAGGCCATCTGGTGCCGGTGTGCTTCGTCTCGGCCCAGAACGGTGTCGGCATTGCCGAACTGCTCGACGTCATGGTCAAGCTCCTGCCCAACCCGACCGAGGGCAACCCGCCCCTGTTCGTCAATGGCGAGGACGAGGCGGCGGTGCCGTTCAATTCCGAGCCGGACGCCGGCAAGCACGTCATCGCCCACGTATTCAAGGTCGAGATGGACCCCTACGTCGGCAAGACCTGCACCTTCCGGGTCCACCAGGGCACGGTGACGCCGAACAGCCAGCTCTACATCGGCGAGAGCCGCAAACCGTTCAAGGTCGGCCACCTGTTCATGCTCCAGGGCAAGCAGCTCACCGAGGTCGAGGCCTGCCTGCCGGGCGACATCTGCGCGGTCACCAAGGTCGAGGACCTGGGCTTCGACATGGTCCTGCACGACGCCGCCGAGGACGACCACATCCACATGCTGCCGCTCGACTTCCCGCACGCCGTGTTCGGTCTTGCGGTGCGGCCCAAGAAGCAGGCCGACGCCTCCAAGCTGGCCGAGGTGTTGCACAAGCTGATCGCCGAGGATCCGGGCCTGCACGTCGAGCACGACGCCACCACCCACGAGGCGGTGATCCGCGGCCTGGGCGAGATGCACCTGGCCAACGTCCTGGAGAAGATGCGCGAGCAGTTCCGTCTCGACGTCGAGACCCACACGCCGACCATTCCCTACCGCGAGACCATCCTGGCTCCGGCCGAGGGCCATCACCGGCACAAGAAGCAGTCCGGCGGCGCCGGCCAGTTCGGCGAGGTCTACCTGCGCGTCGAGCCGATGGAACGCGGCCAGGGCTTCGAGTTCGTCGATGCGGTCAAGGGCGGCGTCATCCCCAACACCTTCATCCCGGCGGTGGAAAAGGGCGTGCGCCAGGCCATGGGTCTGGGCGCGGCGGCCGGCTTCCCGTTGCAGGATGTCCGGGTCACCGTCTACGACGGCAAGAACCACCCGGTCGACGGCAAGGAGATCGCCTTCGTCACCGCCGGCAAGAAGGCCTTCCAGGATGCCATGGCCAAGGCCAAGCCGATCGTGCTGGAGCCCATCGTCAACATCGAGCTGACCGTGCCCGAATCCTATTTCGGCGACGTCAGCGGCGACCTCTCGGGCCGGCGTGGCCAGATCACCGGCAACGAGGCCGGCCGCGGCGGCATGATGATGATCAACGGCATGGTGCCGCTGGCCGAGCTGGACAACTTCCAGCAACGCCTGAAGGCGCTCACCGGCGGCCAGGGTTCCTACACCCTGGAACTCAGCCACTACGAGCAGGTGCCGCCCATGGTCCAGCAGCAGCTGGCGGCCCAGTTCAAGCCGGTCGAGGACGAGCAGTAATCAGTCGGGCGGGCCGGCTTCGACGCCGGCCCGCTGGATGCCGAGCTTCTTCATCTTCTCCCACAGCCCCTTGCGGCTGATGCCCAGGCGTTCGGCGGTCTCCTGGATGTGCCAGCCCTGCTCATCCAGGGTCTGGCGTATGTAGGCGCGCTCGCATTCGTTCAGGTAGTCGCCCAGCTTGGCATTCGGCTGCCACGGTGCGGGCCGCCCGGCTGCCGGCAGCATGGGTGGATAGTCGAACAGGTCGTCCGGGGCGAGCACCGGATTGTCGGTGAGCAGGCAGGCGCGCTCGAGCAGGTGCTTGAGTTCGCGCACGTTGCCCGGCCAGGGGTAATGCAGCAACAGGCGTTCGGCGGCCGGCGACAGTCGCTTGCCGACGCAGCAGTTGTGGTGGGCGCAGGCGGCCAGGAAACGCTGGGCCAGCCAGGGGATGTCCTCGAGCCGTTCCCGGAGCTCGTCCCGGCCGTGGAGCTTCCTAAGGTTCCCCTTGAAGGCCAGGGAGATGTCCCCCGACTCCTCCGAGACGACCAGGACGCCGGCCGCGGAGACCAGCAGGCGGGGATCGTCCGGCGCACACAGCTGCACCGGATAGCCGAAGGCCAGCGAGCCGATCGCGCCGGCATCCAGGCGCCGGTGGGGCGATGCGGGCATCGCCGGACGCCCGAGCCGTTGCGCGCAGCCGGCCAGGCTGCGATCCACCGCCGCTGCGAAGGCGTCGGCGGCCTGCGCAAACTCCCTGCTCGCGTCGGGATCCTGCTCCGCGAGCATGGCGGCGGCCGCC
>JAAXVP010000122.1 GCA_013335435.1 Thiobacillus sp.
CGAAGATGGCCTCTTCGCCGACCCCGGAGAGCTGGGTGCCGTCCTTCAGCTCCAGCAGCAGATGGAAGAGCTCCAGGCCCAGGATCAGGATCTCGGTGCCCCCTTCTGCATACCGATAGGTCAGGTGCAGATGGGTATGCAGGCGCTCCAGCCCATCGGCGGCCGGCGGCAGCGCTGGCTCGAGCCTGAACCGGTCCCAGGGTTTGACCACCCAGAAGGCGCTTTCGGTGGGGGTGCGTGGGGTCATGCGCAGGGGCACGCCCAGGCAGTCGTTGCGCTGGGCCAGGTATTCGGTCTTGATCAGGGTCATGTCGACCGCCGATGGGCATTCCTTCTTGCAGGCCTTGCAGGCGACGCACAGCTCCATGGCCTCGGCCAGGGTGGGATGGGCGAACGGGTCGGCGCCCAATTCGCCGTTCAGGGCCGCCTTGAAGGCCTTGACCCGTGCCTGGGTGGAATGGGCCGGGTCGCCGGTGACCCGATAGCTCGGGCACATGACGCCCTTGCCGTCGCGCTGGCATTGCTGGTTGTTCATGCATACCGCCACCGCCTTGGCGTAGTTGCCGCCGCTGGCCGGGATGCCGGCATAGGCATCGCCGGCACCATAGGTGTCGTAGGCGGACCAGTCGAGATGGGTTTTCATGCCGGTTCGTCTAGCAAGCCGGGTGCCACCGGCTGTGGTCAGTCAAATCAATGGTTTGGCGTGGATGTCCTTGTCGCGGAACGGACAAACGGAGGTCCGGCCTTGTGGCCGGCGCGGCAATTCGCCAGGTCGGGAACCCGGGCCGGTGTTAGGGTGGCGCTGATTGATTCCGTCATCGCGAGGAGCGCAGCGACGTGGCGATCCAGGCGTTGTCGATCTTGTCGACGAACGGGCTTGCCGCGCTGTCCCCATAGGCCGGATCGGCCAGCACGATCCCAAGGGGGGGCGTCCTCCTTGGCCTGTTTCACCTGAGCCAGGGCCAGGTCACGCTTGGTCGAGAAGGTGATGTCGTCCGGCACAGCCGCCGTCATGTAGCGGGACTGGTCCTCCGTCCACTCCTTCGGCAAATACAGGCGCCACTGGATCGGCACGCTGCCGATATCGCTGGCCAGTGACAGGCTGATTGCCTCCTGGCAGTTCTCGGCCTTGCCTAACTGACCGCAGGGAACCTTGAAAAACCCGTCATTCCCGCGAAGGCGGGAATCCACCAGCCTGTTGATTTTACTGGGCTCCCGCTTTCGCGGGAGCGACGAAGCCAGGGTTTTTCGAGGCACCCCGCAGTATCGACGAGTTACGGCCACCGAGTGGGTGCCTTGTTTGGGTATCCCCGTATCATCAATGCTCCAGTAGCGGCCGTGTTCCAACCCCAGCACGGGTTCCACCGCCGCCCGGACTTCACGCAGCACGACCGCATCCGACCACGCCGACTTGGCGACAAAATGATGCAGCGATGGATGCTTGGCTTGCCCATGCAGCGGATCGGCATGGTCCGGGTTCCACGCTCTTGCGCTTGATCGGCAGCATCGGGCCTCGGCAGTAGTCCATCAGCCCGCTCCGGCGATCCGCGTGGCCAAGCACGCCCGCCAGTCGCTCAAGATATCGATCCGGTTCCTTGTCGATTCCCATGGCTATCTGCCTCGGCCTGAAGATAGTTCGGTTACCGGCATGTTTCGCTATGTATCGACACACTAAGACCGATACGAATGTGCGGAAACCACCTTGACATTGGTCAAGGCGCGGACGCTTCGCCGGTAGTACATAACCCCTACCCACCGTCGGGATAATTCAAGGGGGAGTCGAGTCATGCTCAGGATCGCGTTATTCATGTTCGGCGCACTATTCGCGTTCGGCGCTTTCGCCGACGATTGCGTCGATTGCCACCGTAAAGTTACCCCCGGCCCGGTCGCCGACTGGGAGGCGAGCAAGCACGCCACGGCCACCAAGGATCGCGCCACCTGCGCCACCTGCCACGGCAAGGCCCACACCACCAAGGACGACGCCAAGCTGGCGAAGATGCCCACGGCGGAGACCTGCGGCTCCTGCCACGACCAGCAGGAAACCCAGTTCAAGAAGGGCAAGCACAACCAGGCCTGGCTGGCCATGTCGGCGATGCCGACCACCCACATGCTGCCGGCACAGATGGCGGCTGGCCAGAAGGGCTGCGGCGGCTGCCACAAGATGGGCGCCAAGTCCAAGGACGAGATCGCCAAGCTCAAGGATCAGGGCCAGCACTACGGGAATGCCTCGTGCGACGCCTGCCATACCCGGCACACCTTCAGCAAGAAGGAAGCCCAGCAGCCCCAGGCCTGCCAGACCTGCCACATGGGCTTCGACCACCCGCAGTGGGAGATGTATTCGACCTCCAAGCACGGCACCCGCTTCCTGCTCAAGCAGATCGGTCTGATGCCCGAGAAGTCGGTCGCGCCGACCTGCCAGACCTGCCACATGCAGGACGGCAACCACGAGGTGCGCACGGCCTGGGGCTTCCTGGCGGTACGCCTGCCGCTCTCCGACGATCCGCAATGGAAGGCCGACCAGGTCACCATCCTGCAGGCCCTGGGCGTGCTCGACATGAAGGGCAACCCGACCGGCCGCCTGGATGCCGTCAAGGCCGCCGACGTCGCCCGTCTCGACCAGGCCTCCTTCGACAAGGAGCGCAACAAGATGATCAAGACCTGCGCCCAATGCCACTCCGAGACCTTCGCCCAAGGCGAGCTGGAGAAGGGCGATCAGATGATCCGCCAAGCCGACCATCTCCTGGCCGAGGCCATCCGGGTCATCGCCGGCCTGTACCAGGACGGCATCATCGAGAAGCCGGCCGGCTATGCCAGCGCCTTCCCCGACCTGCTGACCTTCCACAATGCCCCCCGGCCGATCGAGCACAAGCTGTTCGTGATGCATCTGGAGCACCGCATGCGTACCTTCCAGGGCACTTTCCACGCCAACCCGGACTACGCCACCTGGTACGGCTGGAGCGAGATGCTGCGGGATCTGGCCGAGATCAAGGAGATGGCCGCCGACCTGCGCGCCAGGCACGCCCAGGAGAAGAGGGCACCGGCGAAGAAGGCCGCCGTGAAGAAGTAGTCCCGGCGCTTTCCGATGGTTTCCAGGCCGGGCTTGCCCGGCCTGTGTCTTTTCGCGGAGGCCTGGAACTCGCGTGTGGCGTGAGCGTCTACTAGTTCTGTTGAAAATGCAAAATCATGCCTTTTCCGGATGCACCTGTCCGCGAATGGGTTAGAATCGCGACTCCGCGAACAGCGAACCGAATTGATTCATAAGGAATAACATCATGAGCAAAGGGCAGCAGTTACAAGACCCGTTTTTGAATGCACTGCGCCAGGAGCAGGTGCAGGTTTCCGTTTATCTTGTCAACGGCATCAAATTGCAAGGCTACATCGACAGCTACGACCAGTACGTCGTGCTGCTCAAGAACGCCGTCACCCAGATGGTCTACAAGCACGCCATTTCCACCGTGGTCCCGGCCCGCGCCGTCGTCTACCGCCAGCCCGGCGAGGAAGACTGAGGTTGTGCTGTCTCATTCGGTTCCGTCGTTCCCGCGCAGGCGGGAACCCAGTTGAGTTCAGGCTGGATCCCCGCCTGCGCGGGGATGGCCAAGGTACTTGCCGTTCCTTCACCCCGCGCCGCTAATGTTTGATCGTCCCCAGACGTCCGATGCCTCCGGGCGCGGACTCTCGGTGGTCCTCGCCAGCGTCAATTTCGGCGATCCCGAGTATGCCGACGGCCTGGCCGAACTGAAGCTCCTGGCCGGCGGCGCCGGCCTGAATATCGCCGAGGTGGTGCAGGGCCGGCGCGACCGCCCCGATGCCGCCCTGTTCGTCGGCAGCGGCAAGGCCGACGAGATCGCCGAGGCGGCGCGGGCGACCGATTCCTCCCTGGTGATCTTCAACCACGAGTTGTCGCCGGTGCAGGAGCGCAACCTGGAGAAGCGCATCCAGTGCCGGGTGCTCGACCGCACCGCCCTGATCCTGGAGATCTTCGCCCAGCGTGCCCGTTCCAACGAAGGCAAGCTGCAGGTGGAACTGGCCCAGTTGCGCCACTACGCCACCCGCCTGGTGCGCGGCTGGAGCCACCTGGAACGGCAGAAGGGCGGCATCGGCATGCGCGGCGGTCCGGGCGAAACCCAGCTCGAACTGGACCGCCGGATGATCAACGTCAAGATCAAGAACATCGAGGCCCGCCTGGCCAAGCTGGAGAAGAGCCGCGCCCTGCAACGGCGGGCCCGCCTGCGTGGCGGTACGCTCTCGGTGTCGCTGGTGGGCTACACCAACGCCGGCAAGTCGACTCTGTTCAATAGCCTGACCAAGGCCGGCGTCTACGCCGCCGACCAGTTGTTCGCCACCCTGGACACCACCTCGCGCAAGCTCTGGCTGCCCGATGCCGGCCAAGTGGTCCTGTCCGACACGGTCGGTTTTATCACCCGATTGCCGCATACCCTGGTGGCAGCCTTCCACGCCACCCTGGAGGAGACCGCCAAGGCCGACCTGCTCCTGCACGTGGTCGACTCCGCCAGCCCGAACCGCGACCGCCAGGTCGAGGAGGTCGACAAGGTCCTGGACGAGATCGGCGCCCGCGATGTGCCTCGCATCGTGGTCATGAACAAGATCGACCTGACCGGCGTGGAGCCGGCGGTGGCCATGGATGAGTGTGGTAAGATTTCGCGCGTATCGCTGAGCGCCAGGACCGGCGCCGGCATCGATCTGCTGCGACAGGCCCTGGTGCAGTTCGCCCAGGCCCGGCGCAGGCCGGAAACACAACAAACTGATATCGGACAAGATGGCTTGGAATGATCCCCAGTGGGGCAATGACAAGGGGGGCGGAGGTCCGCCCGACCTGGACGAGCTTTGGCGGCGCTTCAACCAGCGCCTGAACGGCCTGTTCGGCGGCAAGCAGGGCGGTGACGGCGGCAATCCCGGTACTGGCGGCCCCGGCCGCGCCATGCCGAGTTTCCACCTGCCCGGTGGCGCCGGCCTGCTGGTCGTGCTGGCCTTCCTGGTCTGGCTGGCCTCGGGTTTCTACATCGTCGATACCGGCCAGCGCGGCGTCGTCCTGCGCTTCGGCAAATACGTCGAGACCACCCAGCCGGGTCCGCGCTGGCATCTGCCCTATCCGTTCGAGACCGCCGAGGTGGTCAACGTCGAGCAGGTGCGCACGGTCGAGGTCGGCTTCCACGGCAACGTCAAGGCCAAGAACCTGTCCGAGTCCCTCATGCTGACCGACGACGAGAACATCATCGACCTCCAGCTCTCGGTGCAATACACCCTGAAGTCGCCCGAAGACTTCCTGTTCATGAACCGCAGTCCGGAGGAGGCGGTCAAGCAGGCCGCCGAGACGGCGATCCGCGAGATCGTCGGCAAGAGCAAGATGGACTTCGTGCTCTACGAAGGCCGCGCCGAGGTGGCCGACCGCGCCACCAAGCTGATGCAGAACATCCTCGACCGCTACAAGACCGGCGTCGCTATCAGCAAGGTCAACATGCAGAACGCCCAGCCGCCCGAGCAGGTGCAGGCGGCCTTCGACGACGCCGTCAAGGCCGGCCAGGACCGCGAGCGTTTCAGGAACGAGGGCCAGGCCTACGCCAACGACGTCATCCCCAAGGCCAAGGGCGTCGCGGCGCGTTTGACGGAGGAATCGATGGGTTACAAGCAGCGCGTGATCGCCAACGCCCAGGGCGAGGCCGATCGTTTCCGCCAGGTCGCCGTGGAATACGCCAAGGCGCCCCAGGTCACCCGCGAGCGCCTGTACCAGGACGCCATGCAGCAGGTCATGAGCAATACCACCAAGGTGCTGGTCGACGACAAGCAGGGCGGCAACCTGCTCTACCTGCCCCTCGACAAGCTGATGCAAGCGGCCGGCGCCACGACGGCCCAGACGGCCGCCGCCACGACCCAGCCGGCACCGGCCGCGGCAACCCCGGCGGAGGTCGATCCGCGCAGCCGGGACGCCTTCCGCGGTCGTGAACGGGAGGCGCGGCCATGAAGACACTCGGCAACCTGATCGTCCCCATCGTCCTGGCCCTGGTCCTGCTCTCGCTGTCGATCTACCAGGTCGACCAGCGCCAGGCCGGCCTGGTGTTCCAGCTCGGCGAGGTGGTCGCCATCAAGCGTGACCCCGGTCTCTACTTCAAGCTGCCCCTGGTCCAGAACGTGCGTTACTTCGATACCCGCATCCTGACCATGGACGCGGTCGATCCGGAACGCTTCATCACCTCGGAGAAGAAGAACGTCCTGGTCGACTACTTCGTCAAATGGCGCATCTTCGACGTCCAGAAGTTCTACGTCAGCTTCGCCGGTGACGAGCAGCGGGCGCTCAACCGCCTGGCCCAGACCGTCAACGACGGCATGCGGGCCGAGTTCGGCAAGCGCACCGTGCACGACGTGGTCTCCGGTGAGCGCGACGACATCATGGAGAAGCTGCGCGCTTCCGCCGACATCGATGCCCGGCGCTTCGGCGTCCAGGTCATGGATGTGCGCATCAAGCGGGTCGAACTGCCGTCCGAGGTGAGCGAGTCGGTCTACCGGCGCATGGAGGCCGAGCGCAAGCGGGTCGCCAACGAACTGCGTTCGACCGGTTCCGCCGAGGCCGAGCAGATCCGCGCCGATGCCGACAAGCAGCGCGAGGTGATCATCGCCGAGGCCTACCGCGACGCCCAGAAGCTCAAGGGTGACGGCGACGCCAAGGCGGCCGCGATCTATGCCGCCGCCTACACCAAGAATCCCGAGTTCTATGCCTTCTACCGCAGCATGGAGTCGTACAAGGCCAGCTTCAAGGACAAGAGCGACGTCATGGTCCTGCAGCCGAACTCCGATTTCTTCCGCTACATGAAGTCGCCCCGTGGCACCGCGAAGTGAGTCTGGGCGAGATCTTCCTGCCCGCGCTGGCGCTGATGCTGGTCCTGGAAGGGGTGTTGCCCTTCCTGGCGCCGGCCGCCTGGCGTGAGGCCTTTGTCCGCATGACCGCAATGAAGGACGGCCAAATCCGTTTCATGGGACTGGTTTCCATGCTGGCCGGCCTGTTAATGCTCCTGATTACCCGATGAACCACGCCTGGCTACTGCCCGAATACATCGAGGACATCCTGCCGCCCTATGCGCGCCAGGCCGAGTCCTTGCGCCGCCGCCTGCTCGACCTGTTCGACGGCTACGGCTACGAACTGACCTGCCCGCCCATGATCGAGTACCTCGATTCCCTGCTCACCGGGGCGGCGGGAGACCTCGACCTGAAGACCTTCAAGGTGGTCGACCGCCTGTCCGGCCGGATGATGGGCGTGCGCGCCGACATCACGCCGCAGGCCGCTCGCATCGACGCCCACCTGCTCGACCGCCAGGGCGTCACCCGCCTGTGCTACGCCGGGCCGGTGCTGCACGCCAAGCCGGACGGCCTGATGTCCTCGCGCGAACCCTATCAGGTCGGCGCCGAGCTGTTCGGCCATGCCGGCATCGAGGCCGACCGCGAAGTCCTGCAATTGCTGGTGGCCTCGCTGGCGACGACCGGCCTGGACCAGGTCCGCATCAGCCTCGGCCACGTCGGCCTGTTCCGCGCCCTGAGCGCGGCCGCCGGGGTCGCCAAGGAGATCGAGCGGCCGTTGTTCCGCGCCCTGCGCGCCAAGGATGCGCCGACCCTTGCGCAGTTGACCGAGGGCCTGGCGGCAACCTGGCGCGCCGCCTTCCTGCGCCTGCCAGAACTGTACGGCGATGCCTCGGTGATCGCCGTCGCCCGCGCAGAACTGCCCGACCTGCCCGGCATCCGCCAGGCCCTGGACGATCTCGATGTGCTGCTGGCCATCGACGCCGGCGCCGACCTGGCGGTCGACCTGTCCGACCTGCGCGGTTTCGGCTACCACACCGGTGCGGTATTCGCCGCCTATGTCGGCGGCCAGGCCCAGTCGGTCGCCCTGGGTGGCCGCTACGACAACACCGGCGCGGTGTTCGGCCGCGCCCGGCCTGCCACCGGCTTCAGCCTCGACTTGCGCCGCATACTCGGAAGCCTGCCCGAGCCGGCCGCCCGGTCCGGCATCCTGGCGCCCTACTCGGACGAGCCCGGCCTGCATGCCCGCATCGTCGAACTACGCGGCGCCGGCGAGCGGGTGGTGGTGGAGTTTCCGGGCCAGTCTGCCTGGCGCGGCGAGTCCGGCTGCGACCGGCAGTTGGTGAATCAGGGCGGGGAGTGGAGAATAGTCGCCCTTTGATTGTGGAGGCGTTGCTCCCTCATCCCCGGCCCTTCCCCCGGCGGGGGAAGGGGGGTTAAACCCTCTCCCTCCGGGAGAGGGCAGGGTGAGGGAACAACGCCGGATTTCCCAGTAACGTTAGAAACCTGATTATTGGAACCGTTATGAGCAAGAACGTCGTCGTGATCGGCACCCAGTGGGGTGACGAAGGCAAGGGCAAGATCGTTGACTGGCTGACCGACCGCGCCCAGGGCGTGGTGCGTTTTCAGGGCGGCCACAACGCCGGCCATACCCTGGTGGTGGGCGGCAAGAAAACCGTGCTGCACCTGATCCCCTCCGGCATCCTGCGCGACAACGTGCACTGCTACATCGGCAACGGCGTGGTCCTCTCGCCCGAGGCCCTGATCGAGGAAGTCGAGATGCTGGAGAAGGAAGGCATCGAGGTCGCCGGCCGGATGACCATCTCCGAGGCCTGCCCGCTGATCCTGCCCCATCACGTCGCCCTCGACCACGCCCGCGAGGCCGCCAAGGGCGCCGGCAAGATCGGCACCACCGGTCGCGGCATCGGCCCGGCCTACGAGGACAAGATCGCCCGCCGCGCCATCCGCGTGCAGGACCTGCTGCACCGCGAGCGTTTCGCCGCCAAGCTGGGCGAGGTCCTCGACTACCACAACTACGTGCTGAAGAACTACTTCAAGTGGGAGACGGTCGACTTCCACAAGACCCTGGACCAGGCCATGCATCTGGCCGAGCGCATCAAGCCCATGATCGGCGACGTGCCGCGCAAGCTCTACGAGGCCAACAAGCGGGGCGAAAACCTCTTGTTCGAAGGCGCCCAGGGCACCCTGCTGGACATCGACCACGGCACCTACCCGTTCGTCACCTCGTCCAACTGCACCTCCGGCGGCGCCTCGACCGGCTCCGGCATGGGCCCGTCCAGCATGCACTACACCCTGGGCATCACCAAGGCCTACACCACCCGGGTCGGCTCCGGCCCGTTCCCGACCGAGCTGTTCGACGACAACGGCCGCTGGCTGGCCGAGAAGGGCCACGAGTTCGGCGCCACCACCGGTCGCGCCCGCCGTTGCGGCTGGTTCGACGCCGCCGCGCTCAAGCGCTCGATCCAGATCAACGGCATCACCGGCCTGTGCGTGACCAAGCTGGACGTGCTCGACGGCATGGAAACCGTGCGCATCGCCACCGGCTACAAGCTGGATGGCGAGGTGTGCGACATCCTGCCGGTCGGCTCCGAGGCCCTGAGCGGTTGCGAGCCGATCTACGAGGAGTGGGCCGGCTGGAAGGAGAGCACCGTCGGCGTGGCGACCTTCGAGGAACTGCCGAAGAACGCCCAGGCCTACCTGAACCGCATGCAGGAACTTTGCGGCGTGCCCATCGACATCGTCTCCACCGGCCCGGACCGCAACGAAACCATCATCCTCCGGCATCCGTTCTACTGATGGAAAAGTTGGAGTGACAAGTCATGTCCGATGATGAATTGAAAGAGCTGGTCGCAAGCCTAACTGTTTCTCAAAAGGAAACCGACCGGCAATTGAAAGAATTGGGCAAACAGATCGGAGGGTTGGGTAACAAATTCGGCAGTTTCACCGAAGGCTTGGCCTTGCCGTCGTTGGCGAAG
>JAAXVP010000123.1 GCA_013335435.1 Thiobacillus sp.
ACGGTTGCGCATCAAACCAGCCTCTTCAGTTCGTACAGCAAATCCAGTGCCTCGCGCGGGCTCAGGCTGTCCGGGTCGATGGTGTTGAGGCGGTCGAGGGCCGGCGCGGCGGGCGGTTCCGGGGCCGGCGGCAGGCTGGCGAACAGGTCGCCCTGGCCTTCGGTGGCGACCTGGGCGTTCTCCAGCTCGACCAGCTTCCTGCGGGCGGCGTTGACCACCGGGCCGGGCACGCCGGCCAGACGGGCGACCTGGATGCCGTAGCTCTGCGAGGCGGGGCCGTCCTCGACGCTGTGCAGGAAGGTCAGGTTGCCGCCGTTCTCGACCGCGTCGAGGTGGACGTTGGCGAGGGTGCGGTATTCGTGCGCCAGCTGGGTCAGCTCGAAGTAGTGGGTGGCGAACAGCGTGTAGGCGCGCACCTTCTCGGCCAGGTGGCGGGCCACCGACCAGGCGATGGAGACGCCGTCGAAGGTGGAGGTGCCGCGGCCGATCTCGTCCATCAGGACCAGGCTGTGCTCGGTGGCGTTGTTGAGGATCTGGGCGGTCTCGGTCATCTCGACCATGAAGGTCGACCGGCCGCCGGCGAGGTCGTCGGAGGAGCCGACCCGGGTGAAGATCTGGTCGACCGGCCCGATCACCGCCCGGTCGGCCGGCACGTACAGGCCGCAGCAGGCGAGCAGCACAATCAAGGCGGTTTGCCGCATGTAGGTGGACTTGCCGCCCATGTTGGGGCCGGTCACCACCAGCATGCGCCGGGTCGGGTCGAAGCGCAGGTCGTTGGCGATGAATGCGTCGACGCGCGGCTCCACCACCGGGTGGCGGCCGGCCGCGATATCGATGCCCCAGGAGGCGCCGAATTCCGGCCGCACCAGGTTGCGCGCCAGGGCCAGTTCGGCCTGGCCGGCGTGGATGTCGAGCGCCGCCACCGCCATGGCCACGCGCTGGAGATCGGCAATGTGCGGGGCGAGGTCGTCGAGCAGGGCCTCGTAGAGCAGTTTCTCGCGCGCCAGGGCGCGTTCGGAGGCGGACAGGAACTTGTCCTCGAATTCCTTCAGCTCGGCGGTCAGGTAGCGCTCGACGTTCTTCAGAGTCTGCCGGCGGTGGTAGTCGGCCGGCACCTTGTCGGCCTGGGCGCGGCTGACTTCGATGTAGAAGCCCGAGACCCGGTTGTACTCGACCCGCAGGTTGGCGATGCCGGTGCGCTCGCGCTCGCGCGCCTCCAGGGCGATCAGGAAGTCGCCGCTGTTCGACTGCAGGCCGCGCAGCTCGTCCAGCTCGGCATCGTAGCCGTCGGCGATGACGCCGCCCTCGCGTAGCACCGCGGCCGGCTCGGCCTTGATCGCGGCGGCCAGTTGGCTGGCCGGTGCGGCCGGGAAGGCCAGCCGTTCGGCCTGCTCCGCCAGCGTGCCGCCGGCACCGGCTAGGCATTCGCGCAGGGCCGGCAGCAGGGCCAGGCTGTCGCGCAGGCCGGACAGGTCGCGCGGCCGCGCCGACCGCAAAGCCACCCGCGCGGCGATGCGTTCCAGGTCGGCCATGGCCTTGAGTTCGCGCACCACGGCGCGGGCGGTGTCGGGCGCCTCGATCAGGGCGGCGATGGCGGCCAGGCGGGCCTCGCGCCGGGCCACGTCGCGCAGGGGGTGGTGCAGCCAGTGCTTCAGGAGCCGGCTGCCCATGCCGGTGCGGCAACGGTCCAGTTCCGAGAACAGGGTCGGCTCGGCCTCGCCGCGCAGGGTCTCGGAGATCTCCAGGGTGCGCCGGGCGGCGGCGTCCATGAGCACGTACTCGCTGTCCTGCTCCAGGGCCAGGCCGTTGACGTGGGGCAGGGTGGATTGCTGGGTGTGGCGGGCATAGTCGAGCAGCAGGCCGGCGGCGGCCTGGACCAGCGGGCGGTCCTGGATGCCCCAGGCCGAGAGGTCGTGGACGCCGAAGTGCTCGCACAGGATCCGGCTGCCGCGCTCGGCGTCGAACTGCCAGGCCGGCCGGCGGGTGAGGGCGGTCTTCAGGCCGGTGAGGGCGGCGTCGGCGAAGTCGTCCGGCAGCAATATCTCCGACGGCATCAGCCGGACCAGCTCGGAGGCGAGCCGGCCCGGCTCGACCTGCTTGGCCGCCAGGCGGCCGGAGGAGAGGGTCAGCCAGGCCAGGGCGAGCTGGCCGCGTCCGCCGGCGATCGCCAGGATCACGGCGTCGCGCTTGTCGTCCAGGAGGACGTCGTCGGTCAAGGTGCCCGGGGTGACGATACGCACCACCTTGCGCTCGACCGGGCCTTTCGAAGTCTTCGGGTCGCCGATCTGCTCGCAGATGGCCACCGATTCGCCCTGCCGTACCAGCCGGGCCAGGTATTGCTCGGCGGCGTGGTAGGGCACCCCGGCCATCTTGATCGGTTGCCCGGCCGAGGCGCCGCGCGTGGTCAGGGTGATGTCGAGCAGGCGGGCGGCGCGCTCGGCGTCGTCGTGGAAGAGTTCATAGAAGTCGCCCATGCGGTAGAACACCAGCATGTCCGGATGCTCGGCCTTGATGCGCAGGTACTGCTGCATCATGGGCGTGTGTTGGGCAAAATCGGCGGTCAAGGTCGGGGCGGTCGGTGGCGGCAGGGGATTTTACCGTCGCTTGTCCGCCCGGCCTATCGGATGTGGTACAGGCGGACAATGACAAGGCCGGGGTTCGGCTATATCCTAGGTGAAAATACCAAACCGCATGGGTGTCCACGCATGAATATCCGTCTAGCCATTGCCTGCCTCGTGACGGCGCTCGGTTTGACTCCATCCTGGCCGGTGTCCGCCGCCGACAACGCCGACCGGGTCAGGCAGGCCATCGGCTCCGCCGCCGATTTCGACAAGGCCCGCGCAGCCGGCAAGAAGGCCGCCTTCTTCTGCGTCAACTGCCACGGCGAGGACGGCAACAGCACCTACGACTACATCCCCAACCTGGCCGGGCAGAATGCCGTCTACCTGTTGAACCAGATCGAGAAGTTCGCCGACGGCCGGCGCCAGGACGAGTTCATGAGCGGGCTGATCAAGGTGCTCAAGCCGGAAGACCGCTTCAACATGGCGATCTATTACTCCGGCCAGTCGGTCAGGCCGGCGGTCGGCAATGCCAACCCGCTGGCGAGCCGCGGCCAGCAGTATTACGACCGGACCTGCAAGGCCTGTCACGGCGCCCAGGGTTACGGCAACGAGAAGATCGCCCGCCTGGCCGGCCAGCAGCCGGCCTATCTCAAGAAGGCGCTGGAGGCATACCGCGCCGGTACCAAGCTGCGCAACGACCCGATCATGGGCAGCATCGCCCGGCGCTTGAAGGACGACGATATCGCCGCCTTGGCGGCCTATATCCCTACGATGAAGTAAAGCGTGACGCAAGGGCGTGACTGGTCACGCCTTTCTTGTCACGCAGTTGTCCTTACCCTCGAAGTGCCGGGGTGACGTGCGGCTGGATGGTCTGCAGGAGCTGCGCGAACACCTTGGGGCTGCCGGCCACGATGTGGCCCGACTTCAGGTAGCCGTCCTCGCCGGTGAAGTCGCTCACCAGGCCGCCCGCCTCCTTGATCAGCAGGCAGCCGGCGGCGATGTCCCAGGGATTCAGGCCGATCTCGAAGAAGCCGTCGGTACGTCCGGCCGCCACCCAGGCCAGGTCGATCGCGGCCGAGCCGGGCCGGCGCAGGCCGGAGGTCTTCTGCACCAGGTCGCGGAACATGCCGGTGTAGGCATCCAGGTGGGTGAAGTCGCGGTAGGGGAAGCCGGTGCCGATCAGGGCCTCGGCCAGCTTGGCGCGCTTGGAAACGCGGATGCGGCGGTCGTTCAGGAAGGCGCCGGCGCCCTTGCTGGCGGTGAACAGTTCGTTGCGGGTCGGGTCGTAGACCACGGCCTGGTCGAACTGGCCCCTGACCAGGAGGGCGATCGAGATGGCGTACTGCGGGAAGCCATGCAGGAAGTTGGTGGTGCCATCGAGCGGGTCGATGATCCACTGGAATTCCGAATCGCCGGCCTGGCCGGACTCTTCGGCTAGAATCGCGTGCTGCGGATAGGCCGTGAGCAGGGTGTCGATGATGGCCTGTTCGGCGGCATGATCGACCTCGGAGACGAAATCGTTGTCCTGCTTGGCGCGGACCGTGAGCGAGTCGAGGTCGTTGGAAGCACGATTGATGATGGTGGCGGCACGGCGCGCGGCCTTGACCGCCGTATTGAGCATGGGATGCATGGCTGAGAAAGAACAGTTGAACTAATGGGCGGCGATTTTACCTTGAAGCCGGGAAATCCTCTCGACAATATCCGCGTCGTCCTGGTCGAGACCAGCCATCCGGGCAATCTGGGTGCGGCGGCGCGGGCCATGAAGGTGATGGGGCTGTCCAATCTCTACCTGGTCAACCCGAAATGCGCCATCGACGACGAGGCCCGGGCGCGCGCCTCCGGGGCGGTCGACGTGCTCGATGCGGCGCGCATCTGCGCCAGTCTGGACGAGGCCCTGGCCGGCACCGTGCTGGCGGCGGCCTGCACCTCGCGCCGGCGCGACCTGCCGCATCCGGCCTACACGCCGCGCCAGGCGGCCCCCGAACTGCTGAGTCAGGCCGGCTCGGCGCCGGTCGCCATCGTCTATGGTTCCGAGACCTTCGGCCTGGCCAACGAACACCTGGGCAAGTGCCGCTGGCTGCTCAACATCCCGACCAACCCGGACTATGCCTCGCTCAACCTGGGCGCGGCGGTGCAGGTGGTCGCCTACGAGCTGCGCTGCACCCTGGCCGACGGCACGCTGGACCTGCCCGCGTTCGTGCCCGCCAGCCACGAGGAGGTCGAAGGCCTGATCGGCGCCCTGGAGGAGACCCTGGTCGAGATCGGCTTCCTCGATCCCCGGCAGCCCAAGCGCCTGATGCCCCGGCTGCGTCGTTTCTTCGCCCGCGCCGGACTGGAAAAGGAAGAGGTGGCGATCTGGCGCGGCATCGCCGGCGCGGCCAGAAGTCGTGGCCGCTCGGGCTAGGCCCGCTTCGGGTAGAATGGCGCGCCTGATTCAACCGGTATTCCCTCAATAAATGAAGCACATCCGCAATTTCTCCATCATCGCCCATATCGACCACGGCAAATCGACCCTGGCCGACCGCATCATCCACCTGTGCGGCGGCCTGTCGGACCGCGAGATGGAGGCGCAGGTGCTCGACTCGATGGACCTGGAGCGGGAACGCGGCATCACCATCAAGGCCCAGACCGCCGCCTTGCGCTACAAGGCGCGCGACGGCCAGGAATACCACCTCAACCTGATCGACACGCCGGGGCACGTGGACTTTTCCTACGAGGTCAGCCGCTCGCTGTCGGCCTGCGAGGGCGCCCTGCTGGTGGTCGACGCCTCCCAGGGCGTCGAGGCGCAGACGGTGGCGAACTGCTATACCGCCATCGAGCTGGGCGTCGAGGTGGTGCCGGTGCTGAACAAGATCGACCTGCCCTCGGCCGACCCGGATCGGGTGATCCAGGAAATCGAGGAGATCGTCGGCATCCCGGCCGACGACGCGGTGCACTGTTCGGCCAAGACCGGCATCGGCATCGAGGACGTCCTGGAGGCCGTGGTGGCGCGCATCCCGCCGCCGGTCGGCAACCCGGACGGGCCGCTCAAGGCGCTGATCACCGATTCCTGGTTCGACAACTACGTCGGCGTGGTGATGCTGGTGCGGGTGATCGACGGCGTGCTGCGGCCCAAGGACAAGATCCGTTTCATGGCCACCGGCGCCGAGCACCTGTGCGAGCAGGTCGGCGTGTTCACTCCCAAGTCGGTGGCCCGGACCGAACTTTCGGCCGGCCAGGTCGGTTTCGTCACCGCCGGGATCAAGGAGCTGGCCAGCGCCAAGGTGGGCGACACCGTCACCACGGTGGCCAATCCCGCCCCGGCGCCGCTGCCCGGCTTCAAGGAGATCAAGTCGCAGGTGTTCGCCGGCCTGTATCCGGTCGACTCGCACGAATACGACCAACTGCGCGACGCCCTGACCAAGCTGCAGTTGAACGACGCCTCCCTGCACTTCGAGCCGGAGACCTCGCAGGCGCTCGGTTTCGGCTTCCGCTGCGGCTTCCTGGGCCTGTTGCACATGGACATCGTGCAGGAGCGCCTGGAGCGCGAGTACGGCCAGAACCTGATCACCACGGCGCCCACCGTGGAGTACGAGGTGGTCATGAAGGACGGCACGGTGCAGTTGCTGGAAAACCCGTCCAAGCTGCCCGATCCCTCCAAGATGGAAGAGATCCGCGAGCCCATCATCACCGCCACCATCCTGGTGCCGGAGGAATACCTGGGCAACGTGATGACCCTGTGCAACCAGAAGCGCGGCATCCAGCGCGACATGAAGTACATGGGCCACCAGGTCATGCTGCACTACGAGCTGCCGCTCAACGAGGTGGTGATGGACTTCTTCGACAAGCTGAAGTCGACCAGCCGGGGCTATGCCTCGCTCGACTACGAGTTCAAGGAATTCCGCCCGGACGACCTGATCAAGCTCGACGTCCTGGTCAACGGCGAGAAGGTCGACGCCCTGTCGCTGATCGTGCACCGGTCCACCTCGATCTACCGCGGCCGCGAGCTGGTATCCAAGATGCGGGAACTTATCCCGCGCCAGATGTTCGATGTCGCGGTGCAGGCGGCGATCGGTTCCCACATCATCGCCCGCGAGACGGTCAAGGCGCTCAGGAAGAACGTCCTGGCCAAGTGCTACGGCGGCGACATCACGCGCAAGAAGAAGCTGCTGGAAAAGCAGAAGGAAGGCAAGAAGCGCATGAAGCAGGTCGGCAACGTGGAAATCCCGCAGGAGGCCTTCCTGGCCATCCTGCAAACCGGAGATAAATAGTCGTGAATTTTGCCCTGATCCTGTTTGTTGCCCTGGTCATCACCGGCGTCATCTGGCTGATCGACGCCCTCACGGTCGGCAAGACCCGGCCCAAGGACGCCAAGCTGCCCATCCTGGTCGATTACTCGAAGAGCTTCTTCCCGGTCATCCTGCTGGTGTTCGTGCTGCGTTCATTCCTGGTCGAGCCGTTCAAGATCCCGTCCGGTTCCATGCTGCCGACCTTGCAGGTGGGCGACTTCATCCTGGTCAACAAGTACAGCTACGGCATCCGGCTGCCCATCCTGAACAAGAAGATCGTCGAGATCGGCCAGCCCAAGCGCGGCGACGTCATGGTGTTCCGCTATCCCAAGGATCCCAGCCTCGACTACATCAAGCGCGTGATCGGCCTGCCCGGCGATACCGTGGAATATGTCGACAAGCGGCTGGTCATCAACGGCAAGCCGGTCGACCTGGCCTCGGCGGGCGAATACAACTACGTCGCCAACGGCCTCAACTACGTCACCGGCCAGACGTGGCACGAGCAATTGGGCGAGCACAACCATATCGCCATGACCCAGTACGGCATCCCGCCGGTGATCCCCTACCAGGTCGCGGGCGATTTTCCCTATCGCGACAACTGCACCTACAATGACCAGGGCTTCAAGTGCAAGGTGCCGGAAGGCCATTACTTCATGATGGGCGACAACCGCGACGCCAGTAACGATTCGCGCTACTGGGGTTTCGTGCCGGACGCGAACATCGTCGGGCGCGCCTTCATGATCTGGTGGAACTTCGGCGAGTTCTCCCGGATCGGCCATTTCATCGAATAGGAGGGGCGACATGCAACGACAACGCGGGTTCACGCTGGTCTCGCTGATCTTTATGCTCATGCTGGCCGGCTTCGCGGCCTTGATCGCGATGAAGACGGTGCCGACCTATATCAACTATTTCGCGGTGAAGAAGTCGTTGGAGAACATCCTGGCGGAGGCCAACACCGAGGCGACCGCCTACGAACTGCGTTCGACCTTCGACAAGCGCATGGACGTCAATTCCATCTACGACATCAAGTCGAGCGACCTTGAAGTCAGCCGCGACAACGGCATGCTGACCCTGTCGGTGCCGATCAGCAGCAAGAAGCCGATCGGCTGGGGCATCGGCGTCACGGTCGACCTGGTGGCCACGGCCTCCACGCCCCTGAAATAATGGCCCAGGCACCGGATGCCCTGCAGGCCAGGCTGGGCTACGCCTTCACACATCCGGACCTGCTCGAGCAGGCACTGACCCACCGCAGCTTCAGCGTCGACAACAACGAGCGCCTGGAATTCCTCGGCGACGGTGTGCTCAACTGCGTGGTCGGGGCCTTGCTCTACGAGCGTTTCCCGGACCTCAAGGAAGGCCAGTTGTCGCGTATCCGGGCCAACCTGGTCAACCAGCAGCCGCTTTACGAAATCGCCCAGGAACTCGGCCTGGGCAGGCACCTGCGCCTGGGCGAGGGCGAACTCAGGAGCGGCGGCGCCAGCCGGCCCTCGATCCTGGCCGATGCCGTCGAGTCCATCCTCGGCGCGGCCTTTCTCGACGCCGGCTTCGAGGCCGCACGGAGTATGGTCGAGCGGTTGTTCGCCAGCCGCCTGGACGAGATCGACCCCGCGACCCACGGCAAGGATGCCAAGACCTTGCTCCAGGAGTGGCTGCAATCCCGCAAGCACGGCCTGCCTCAGTACGAGCTGGTGGCCACCAGCGGCCAGGCCCATGCCCAGACCTTCCGGGTCGCCTGCCGCATCGACGCCCTCGGCATCGCCACCGAAGGCGCCGGCGCCAGCCGCAAGGCGGCCGAGCAGGCCGCCGCCCAGACCGCCTACCAACGATTGGCCCGCATATGACCGAAGTCCATCGCGCCGGCTACATCGCCGTAGTCGGCCGCCCCAACGTCGGCAAGTCGACCCTGATCAACACCCTGGTCGGCGCCAAGGTTAGCATCGTCTCCAGCAAGCCCCAGACCACCCGGCACCGGGTCCTGGGCGTGCGCACCGAGGGCGAGGCCCAGTTCGTCTTCGTCGACACGCCGGGCTTCCAGACCCAGCACCGCAACGCCCTCAACCAGTCGATGAACCGGGTGGTGACCCAGGCCCTGGCCGAGGTCGACGTGGTGCTGTTCCTGATCGAATCGATGAAATTCACCCCGGCCGACGAGCGGGTGATCAAGCTGCTGCCCGCGGGTGCGCCGGTCATCCTGGTGGTCAACAAGGTCGACCAGGTGGCCGACAAGACCCGCTTGCTGCCGTTCCTGCAACAGGTGGCCGGGCAGTTCCAGTTCGCCGAGATCGTGCCCCTGTCGGCCCTGGCCGGCAAGGACGGCGACCGCCTGCTCGGCATCGTGGGCAAATACCTGCCGGAGTCGGAACCCTTCTTCGAGGAGGACGCCATCACCGACCGCAGCGAGCGCTTCCTGGCCGCCGAGATCGTGCGCGAGAAGGTGTTCCGCCTGACCGGCGACGAGATCCCCTACGGCGTCGCGGTCGAGATCGAGAAATACGAGACCGAGGAATCCGGCATGCGCCGCATCCACGCCGTGATCTGGATCGAGCGCGACGCCCACAAGCCGATCCTGCTCGGCAAGGGCGGCGAGCATCTCAAGCGCATCTCCACCGAGGCGCGCCAGGACATGGAAAAGCTGTTCGACGCCAAGGTCTTCCTGCAATGCTGGGTCAAGGTGAAGAGCGGCTGGACCGACAATGCGGCGCTCCTGAGGTCACTGGGACATGAGTAGTTGGGGAAATATCGTCCGACTGCGGTATGCGTGCGTAGCTCCCTCATCCCCACCCCTTCCCCCGGAGGGGGAAGGGAGTTTGTTCCCTCTCCCACCGGGAGAGGGGCAGGGGTGAGGGACCAACGTATCCACTAGAGCGTTCCCCGGATGAACGAAAAGCGCGACAACGAGCCGGCCTTCGTCCTGCACACCTATCCCTGGCGCGAGACCAGCCTGATCGTCGAGACCCTGAGCCGTAACCATGGC
>JAAXVP010000124.1 GCA_013335435.1 Thiobacillus sp.
TCTGGTCCTCGACCAGGGCCGGGAAGCTCTGGGCCACCGGGCAGCCGGGCGCGGTGAGGGTCATGCGGATGGCCACCCGGTTCTCCTCGTCGATGTCCAGTTCGTAGATCAGGCCCAGGTCATAGATGTTGACCGGGAGTTCCGGATCGCTGATCTGGCGCAGGGCGGCGATCACGCGCTCGCGCAAATCCGCTTCGGGCGGAGGCGGCTTGTTGCGGAGCAGGCCGGCCAGGAGGTTCATGGCGGCGTCCCGGTCTCGGGCTGCGGGCACCAGGCCTCGGCGTCCTCGGTGGTCACGGTCTCGGCGCGGTTGTCGAGGGCCGCCCGCAAGGTGTGCCAGGGCAGGGTGGCGCATTTCACCCGCATGGGGAATTCCTTCACCCCGGCCAGCACCTTGAGCTTGCCGACCGCGTCGGCGGGGCCGTCCTCGGCCAGCATGGCATGCACCCGTCCGAACAGGCGCTCGACCTCGGCGACCGGCTTGCCCTGGATCGCCTCGGCCATCATTGAGGCGGAGGCCATGGCCACGGCGCAGCCCGAGCCCTCGAAGCCGACCTCGGCGACGACGTCGTCCACGACCTTGAGGTGGACCGCGACCTCGTCGTTGCACAGGGGGTTGAAGCCATGGGCGTGGCGGTTGCTGCCGGGCGGGTTCTCGGGGTAGTGCCTGGGGTGGCGGTTATGTTCCAGGATCACCTCTTCGTAGAGTTCGCGCAGGTCGCCGGTCATGGCATCGGCTCCGGGACGGTGCTCCGGGCCATGGCCGCCAGCAGGCGGGGCATCAGCCAGTCGCGCAGGTGGGTGTGTTCCACCAGTCCGAGGACCTCGGCCGCGAAGCCCTGCATCAGCATCCGCCGCGCCAGGGCGAGGTCGATGCCCCGGCTTTGCAGGTAGAACAGGGCATCCCGGTCCAGGTTGCCGATGCTGGCGCCATGGCCGCATTTCACGTCGTCGGCATAGATCTCCAGCCTGGGCATGGCGTCGATCTCGGCCTTGGCCGACAGCAGCAGGCCCCGGCAGGATTGCCGGGCGTCGGTCTGCTGGGCGGCCCGGTCGACCACGACATGGCCGTCGAACACGGCGCGGCCATGATCGTCGGCCATGCCCCGGTAGGCGATCCGGCTGGTGCCCGAGGGCGCCCGGTGGTTGACCCGCAGGTGCAGGTCGGCATGGCGGTGGCCGTCGGCCAGGTCGAAGGCGTTAATCTGGGTCGTGGCGCCCGGACCGGCCATGTCGACGGTGATCTCGTGCCGGACCAGGGCGCCGTCCAGGCCGATGTGCAGGGCGCGGTACTCGCTGTCCCGGCCCAGGCGCACCGCGGTCAGGCTGGTGTGGCTGGCGGCCGCGCCTTCCTCGATCACCTTCAGATGGGTGAGGCGGGCGCCGTCCTCCAGGACGATCTCGGTGACCGCGTCCTGCCAGTAGGGCTGGCCGGTCTGGCCCAGGTAGTGCTCGACCAGGGTGGCCTCGGCGCCGTGCTCCAACACGGCCAGGGTGCGCGGATAGAGCATGGCCTCGGCCTCGGCGGCGCCGTAGAGGGCGAAGATGGGCAGGCTGACGTGTTCGTCGGCGGGCAGGTAGACCCGTGCGCCGTCCTGCCAGAGGGCCAGGTTGAGGCTGGCCAGGGCGGTGTCGTCGGCCACCTTGCCCAGGTACCGGTGCACGGGCTGGGTGTCGGCCAGGTGGTTCAGGGTGCCGGCGATCTGCTTGGCCAGGTAGGTGCCATGGCAGCTCAACTGGCCGTTCTGGAACATCAGGGCATGGCCCGGATAGGCCGCGATGTCGGGGCACACGGACTCGCCCGCGAGGGCGTTGGGCGAGTGCAGCACCAGCCGTTCCAGCGCCTCCAGCGAGGTGTGTTTCCACGCCTCAAGGCGGGTGCTCGGCATTCCGGTGGTCAGGAAGCGGTCCAGGGCGGCGCCGCGTTGGCCGGCTGGCCAGCCCGGCACCTCGATCCGGCGCAGGGCCTCGATGAAGGGCGTGTCGGCGGTCATAGGTAGGTTTCCTCGAAATCGTCCCGGATGTTCAGCCAGCCGTAGCCCTTGTGTTCCAGTTCGGTCGCCAGGTCGTGGTCGCCGGAGCGGACGACGCGGCCATCGGACAGGACGTGGACCTGGTCGGGCACGATGTATTCGAGCAGGCGCTGGTAATGGGTGACCAGGACGATGGCGCGATCAGGGCTGCGCAGGGCGTTGACGCCGCTGGCGACCACCTTGAGGGCGTCGATGTCGAGGCCGGAGTCGGTCTCGTCCAGGATCGCCAGGCGCGGCTCCAACACGGCCATCTGGAGGATCTCGTTGCGCTTCTTCTCGCCCCCGGAGAAGCCTTCGTTGAGCGAGCGGTACAGGAAGCTGTCGGCGATCCCGAGCAGGGCCAGGCGACCTTTCACGAATTCCAGGAAGTCGAAGGCGTCCAGCTCGGGCTCGCCCCGGTAGCCGCGTTGGCTGTTGAGCGCGCTGCGCAGAAACTGGGCGTTGGCCACGCCGGGAATCTCGATCGGGTACTGGAAGGCCAGGAAGATGCCGGCGCGGGCGCGCGCCTCGGGCGAGAGCGGGAGCAGGTCGCGGTCCAGGTAGCGCACGCTGCCCTGGGTGACCTGGTAGCCCTCGCGGCCGGCCAGGGTCAGGGCCAGGGTGCTCTTGCCCGAGCCGTTCGGGCCCATGATGGCGTGGACCTCGCCGGCCTGCACATGCAGGTCGAGGCCCTTTAGGATGGCCTTGTCGCCGACGGATACGTGCAGGTCCTTGATCTCGAGCATGGCTGTCTCCTTGCTTGGTTAGCCGATCGCGCCCTCCAGGCTGACCGCGAGCAGCTTCTGGGCCTCCACCGCGAATTCCATGGGGAGTTCCTTGAAGACCTCCTTGCAGAAGCCGTTGACGATCAGGTTGACCGCGTCCTCCTCGTCGAGGCCCCGGCTCTTCAGGTAGAACAGCTGGTCGTCGCCGATCCGGCTGGTGGTGGCCTCGTGCTCCACCATCGCGCTCGGGTTCCGGACCTCGATGTAGGGGAAGGTGTGGGCGGCGCTGGTCGGGCTCATCAGCAGCGAGTCGCACTGGGTGTGGTTGCGGGCGCCCTCGGCCGAGGCCAGCACCTTGACCAGACCCCGGTAGGCGTTGCTGCCGTGGCCGGCCGCTATGCCTTTCGAGACGATGGTGCTGCGGGTGTCGCGGCCGATATGGATCATCTTGGTGCCGGTGTCGGCCTGCTGGCGGTTGTTGGTCAGGGCCACGGAGTAGAACTCGCCCACCGAATGGTCGCCGCGCAGGATGCAGCTCGGGTACTTCCAGGTGATGGCCGAGCCGGTCTCGACCTGGGTCCACGAGATGTGGGCGCGCTCGCCCCGGCAGTCGCCCCGCTTGGTGACGAAGTTGTAGATGCCGCCGCGCCCCTCGGCGTCGCCGGGGTACCAGTTCTGTACGGTGGAATACTTGATCCGGGCGTCCTTCAGGGCGATCAGCTCGACCACCGCGGCGTGGAGCTGGTTCTCGTCCCGGGTCGGGGCGGTGCAGCCCTCCAGGTAGCTGACGTAGCTGCCCTCGTCGGCGATGATCAGGGTGCGCTCGAACTGGCCGGTGTTGCGGGCGTTGATGCGGAAGTAGGTCGACAGTTCCATCGGGCAGCGCACCCCCTTGGGCACGTAGACGAAGGAGCCGTCCGAGAACACCGCCGAATTCAGGCTGGCGAAAAAGTTGTCGGTGTAGGGGACCACCGAGCCGAGGTACTGCTGGATCAGTTCCGGATGCTTGATGACCGCCTCGGAGAACGGGCAGAAGAGGATGCCCAGCCCCGCCAGCTTGTCCTTGAAGGTGGTCGCCACCGACACCGAGTCGAACACCGCGTCGACCGCCACGCCGGCCAGGGCGCCGCGCTCGGCCAGGGGGATGCCCAGCTTCTCGTAGGTGCGCAGCAGCTCGGGGTCGACCTCGGCCAGGCTCTTGGGGCCGTCCCTGGCCCTGGGGGCGGAGTAGTAGGCCAGGGCCTGGTAGTCGATGGCCGGGTAGCGCACGCTGGACCACTTCGGCTCGGTCATGGTCCGCCAGTGCCGGTAGGCCTTGAGGCGCCAGTCGAGCATGAAGGCGGGCTCGCCCTTTCTGGCCGAGATCTGGCGGACGACGCCCTCGTCCAGGCCCATCGGCAGGGTGTCCTGCTCGATGTCGGTGACGAAGCCCCAGCGGTATTCCGTGTCCATCCGCCGTTGCAGTTCCAGGTTGCCCATGGTGCTCTCCTCGTCAGGCCGGCTTGCGCGGCGTCTTCACGTACTGGCCGCGCGCGGGTGCCGCCGGCTTCGCCATGTCGGCCAGGCTCACGGCTTCCAGGGCCACGCGCACGGCCTGGTTGATCAGGCGCCAATGGGCGCGGGTGGTGCAACCGGCCTCCAGGCCGCAAATGCCGGTGGCCAGGGCGCAGTCGGTCAAGGCCACCGGCCCCTCGATGGCGGTGATGACGTCCGCCATCGAGATGCTGCCGGGGTTTTTCGACAGGCTGTAGCCGCCCGCCACGCCGCGCGTGCCGAAGATCAGGCCGGCGCGGGTTAGCCGCTTGAGCAGATTGGCCACGGTCGGCGCCGGCAGCCCGGTTTCCTGGGACAACTGCTGGGCGCTGATCCGGCGGTCGGGCGAGCGCGCCATGTGGGCCATCAGCCCGGTGGCGTAATCGGTAAGTTTGGCGATACGTAGCATGATCCCTCCGAAATGCCTAAATAGGACAGGAACAATCCTGAATGGTTCAAGTCTGATAAGGCATGGAGGGAAGGTGAGGTGGTTCTGGGGCATGTGCCCCGAGAGGAGGTAACCATGACATGCAATGTTGGCCGGATGGATCGCACCGGGAGAATTGTGATCGGTATCGTTTTGCTGGGCGTGGGTGCGCTGATACCCAGCATCGGCTTGGATTGGCGTATCGGCCTGCTGGTCATCGCGGCGGTTGCGCTGGTGACGGCAGTAGTCCGTTATTGCCCCGCGAACGCGCTCCTGGGGATCAATACCTGCAAGGAAAAAACCCAGGAATGAGCAACCCTGAGTGCCGGGACCGTGCGCAGTCACGGTTCCCGGTGGTCAGCCCCGCATGCATCGAGGCGTGAATTTCTGACCCGCGGTGTTCGGGAACGCGGGATGTGATGTGAGGTGCAAAATGTTGAAGATATGGCGTGCTTTGATTGTTGGTGTGCTGTTAGCGGTCTCCGCCATCAGCCTAGCGGGATGTGTGGTGGCCCCCTACGACTGGGATGGCTACCATCACGATCGTCACCACGATGAGCGTCGGTGGCATGATTACCGTCGCTAGCCACGGGCGTTCGCCCGTGTCGTCAGGATGAGGCCTGGGCCTTTCTGATCAGGCCTTCCTCGGTCATCGCCTGACGTACCGGCGGGCGGGCGGCAACCCGGGCCAGGTAATCGCTGAGCACGGGCCAGGGCGCCAGGTCGATGGCGACGAAGGTGTGCCAGCGCAGCACGGTGAACAGGTAGGCATCCGCGACCGTGAAGTCGTCGCCTGCGATATAGGCCCCGCCATCCAGCCGGGTGGCGACGAACTCCAGACGCTTGGCGAGCGTTTCCTTGACCACCGCCTGCCAGGCCTCGGGGATATGGCTGTTGAACAGTGCCCCGAAGCCCTTGTGCAGTTCGGTGGAGATGAAGTTCAGCCATTCCTGCGTGCGGTAACGTTCCCAGGTCCCGGCCGGGGGGATGAGCCGCCTGTCCGGGACCAGGTCGGCCAGTCCCGCGGGGACATAGCCCTTGGGGTTGATGCGCAGGAAGTCCGCATCGTGCGCGGTCTGCTCACCTGGGTCGCGCTACGCTGGATCGGCCTGGACAACGCGGGGCCTGGGCGGTAGCGGCGGTGTTCATCTCGCTGCTGTTCTGGACCTGGCTATGGGGCGTCTGGGGGATACTGTTGAGCATGCCGATCACCGCTTCGCCATTCTTTCGACAAGGCGACCTCAGGCCTGTACGAATGCCAGCAGGTCGGCGTTGAGTCGCTCCTTGTGGGTATCGGCGAGGCCGTGAGGAGCGCCCGTGTAGAGTTTGAGGGTCGCGTCCTTGATCAGTTTCGATGATTGCAGCGCCGAGGCAGCAACCGGCACGATCTGATCGTCATCGCCGTGAACGATCAGCGTCGGCAGGTCGAACTTCTTGAGGTCCGCGGTGAAATCCGTCTCGGAGAATGCCTTGATGCAGTCGAAGGTGTTCTTGTGACCCGCCTGCATGCCCTGGTGCCAGAACGAGTCCATCATGCCCTGCGTAACCTTTGCGCCGGGCCGGTTGGCTCCGAAGAATGGGCCGCTGGCGAGGTCTTTGTAAAACTGAGATCGGTCAGCAAGACAACCGAGGCGGATACCATCGAACACGGTCATCGGCAAACCGCCCGGATTGGCCGCGGTTTTTAGCATCAACGGTGGCACGGCCGAGATCAATGCGGCCTTGGCTAGCCGTTTCGTGCCGTGGCGGCCGATATAGCGGGCAATCTCGCCGCCGCCCATGGAAAAGCCGATCAGCACCGCGTCGGTCAGGGACAACAATTCAAATAGCTCCGCCAGGTCGTCGGCAAAGGTGTCCATTTCGTTGCCATGCCAGGGTTGACCGGACCGGCCATGGCCTCGTCGGTCATGAGCGATGCAGCGATAGCCGTGGTCGGCCAGGAACAGCATCTGAGCCTCCCAGCTATCCGAACTGAGGGGCCAGCCATGGCTGAACACCACGGGTTGCCCGATGCCCCAATCCTTGTAGTAAATCTGCGTGCCGTCTTGCGTCGTGAACGTGCTCATTGCATGTCTCCTTGTGATTTGGCGGGAGGGCGCCGATCACTCGAGTCGTGTGTGCGATTGCGATTGATCATCTGCCATGGCAAGCAAGGCGCCACTAACCCTATGGGCCAGGCTGCACGATGCGCTTGGTGCAGTCTTGATTCCGTGCGGTAACGTACTCAGAACGATCGGCAGTCGAGCGTAAAAATGCCCCGGTCTCCAGCGTTCGGTGTCGTACAGACGGCATGTTCGGCATCGGACAGCCTGACTACCGAATAAGTGGCCATCACAAACAGGATGGCCAGCCTAGCCAATTCACATTCAACCTCGTTGGAGCTGCCATGGTGGAATATCGCCTGCTGACAATTTGGCGCATCGAAGCGCCGTTGGAGGCAGTGTATGCGGCCATTCACAATTCCCCTCATTGGCCGGATTGGTGGCCGGGCGTCAAGAGTGTGGAACAGATAAAGTCCGGCGATGCCGATGGCATTGATAGTGTCCTGCGATATTCCTGGCAGGGACGATTGCCTTATCAAATGATGTTTGATGTGCGCGCCACGCGCATCGAAAAGCTGGTAGCCATCGAGGGGGCCGTCCAGGGCGACCTGGAGGGGGTCGGCTGCTGGAGTTTCTTCCGCCGGGGTGGCGTCAGCATCGTCCGCTATGAGTGGCATGTCCGCAGCACCCGGTGGTGGATGAACCTGATCGCCCCGTTGGCACGGCCCATGTTCATCCGTAACCACGGGATACTCATGCGGCAGGGAGCGGAAGGACTCGCGAACCTGCTCAATGCGCCTCTGTTAAGCCAGGAGAACATTGACCTGATGACGGAAACACAGGCGAGTCAGCCTATTTAATAAGCGCGCTGTCGAACAGACTCGACCGCTGCCAAGCAATAGGCTCGTGGCTCATCCGTCTTGCACGGATCCAGTCGAGGAGAAACAACATGGACGAATATTGCCACCACGTATCGGGCTTTTTTGCCCACCGTGAAGAAGCCGAGAGCGCCCTTGCCAGTCTGGTCGAGCGTGGCTTGCCGCGCGAGCGGTTACATATCTTCGCAAATGAAACCACTTCGTCGTCCCCCGCCCAGGCGGCAAAGAGCAACGATGCGCTGACCGATGTGGTCGTCGACGGCGCTATCGGAACCGCGGTCGGCACCGGCCTGGGGGCGATGGCGGGCGTGGGGCTGGCGGTGGTGAACGTGACGCTGTTCGTCGCCAGCCCTCTGATCGCATCCCTGATGCTGCTGGGCTGGGGCGCCAGCCTGGGCGGGTTGATTGGCGCCACAGCCGGCGCTACCAAAGGTTCCGGGCACAAGGAGGGCTGGTTTTCCGACCTGATTCGCGATGCCATCGAGAGCGGTCAGGTCGTGCTGGTGGTGGAGACCCGGACCGAACGGGAAACGGAGATCGCAAGCGAAGTCATCAAGGCTTCGGTCGGAGCAAGTCAGGATGTCAGCATGACGTGACCGGCACTGCCCTCAACGCGGCCTGGCGACCACTCGCCAGGCCGCATTTCCGACTTCGCCGGCTATCTGCAAGCGCCATGCCGGTCGACCTCTGGCACGGCAAGCAAGGGTTATTTCATTTGAGCCATATGACTCTTGTGCACCTTGTCGAAGGCCGCTTGTTGCTCTGGGGTGAGGGTGGCATAGAACGTTTTGACGGCGTCCGCCATCTTCATCATGTTCTCGGACCGCTCCTTCATGATGTCTGCCATCCTCGCCATCTGTTCCGGTGCAGTCTTCGGCATGGTCTGGGCGTTGTTCTTCATCATGTCCCGCATCGACATCATCTTCTTGGCCTGGTCGTTGACATGACCGGAGAATGCCTGCCAGGCGGCTTGCTGGTCAGCGGCGAGATTGAGCTTGGCTTTCAGCTCGGTCAGATGTTTGTTTGCGCGGGCGACGGGGTCCATTTTCATGTCGCCGGACATCATGCCCATGCCATTGCAGTCCATCCCTGCGTGATACGGACCCATTTTTGCGCCGGGTCCCGCGGCCGTTGCCAAGCTCACCACAAACAACGAGGACATTAGGCCGAGCGTCAGTTTGGTATGCAGTTTCATGATGAAGCTCCTTAAATGATTTGGATCGTGTGGATTCCATCCTTCCCGCGAAAGCGGGAGCCCAGTCAAATCAAGGCGCTGGATACTCGCGTTCGCGGGCATGACGAATAAATCGGCGTGTCTTTAGCCGATCACAGCCGGGTTGAGGCAGATGCTGTCTTCAGATGCCTTTTTTGATATCTGACTTCAGATCGCCAAATTTCCCTTGAACTTTGCCGGCGGTATTCTCGATCTTGCCTTTTTGTTCCAGTTCGGCATTTCCGACAGCCTTGCCGGTGACTTCCTTCAGCTTGCCTTTGGCTTCGTGGATACGGCCTTTGAATTGGTCTCTGTTCATGTTGGTCTCCTTGGAGTTGCGCTAGGCTATGGCTCAAAGTGTCGAACTCGGTATACGGCACTTGCCACGGGGCGATTGTTAAGCCATGCCCTGGATTTGTTCTGTACGACAACACACCATGACATGCAATGTTGGCCGGCTGGATCGCACCGGACGAATTGTGATCGGTGTCGTATTGCTGGACGTGGGTGCACTGATACCCAGCATCGGCATGGATTGGCGTATCGGCCTGCTGATCATCGCAGCGGTTGCGCTGGTGACGACAGTAGTCCGTTATTGCCCCGCGAACGCGATACTTGGGATCAATACCTGCTAGGAAAAGACGCAGGAATGACCGACCTGGACCCGGAACCCGGTTCCTGACCGGCTCCGGTCCGTTGTCGGCCGGCAGGCCTAGGCCCGCCTGATCAGGCCTTCCTCGGTCATCGCCTGACGTACCGGCGGACGGGCGGCAACCCGGGCCAGGTAATCGCTGAGCACGGGCCAGGGCGCCAGGTCGATGGCGACGAAGGTGTGCCAGCGCAGCACGGTGAACAGGTAGGCA
>JAAXVP010000125.1 GCA_013335435.1 Thiobacillus sp.
GTTTCAACGAAGCAGTCGATCATGCTCTCGTGAAGTAGCCGATAGCGGGTCTCGCTTTCCCGCAGGAGCGTTTCCGCCCGCTTTCGCTCGGTGATGTCGCGCGTGCCGGCCAGAACGTGAGGCACTACCCCCAGGTCGATGACGGTCGCGGACACGCTCGACACCGATCGAGTGGTCTCGGAGATCCGTGATCTCGTGGCTGCCGGGTGCGCCCTGGTGCGGCGAGGTGGCGCTGCCCGACGACGGCGAGGCGGTCGGCCTGGCCGAGGCGGCGCGCGGCAGCCTGGGCCACTGGCTGACGGTGCGCCAGGGCCGCATCGCCCGCTACCAGATCGTCGCCCCGACCACCTGGAACTTCTCGCCCCGCGACGGTGCCGGCACCCCCGGCGCCCTGGAGCAGGCCCTGGCCGGGCTGGCCGTGCCGGACGGCGACCTCACCGTGGTCCAGCACGTGGTGCGCTCCTTCGATCCCTGCATGGCCTGCACGGTGCACTGATGGCCAAGGCGCACAAGCCCGACCTGCCCGAGAGTCTGCTGAGCGCCGTCGGCGACGGCCTGGGCGAGGAGGTGTGGATCGAGGTGATCCACAAGATGGACGAGGTCTACAACGATCTCCTCCAGTACGAGGTGGCGCTGGAGGAAAAGAACGCCGCCCTGGAGGAATCCCAGCGCTTCGTCGTCTCGGTGCTGTCCTCGATTTCCGACATCCTGGTGGTGTGCGACCGCGACGGCCGCATCGAGGAGGTCAACCCGTCCCTGCTCGCCTTCGCCGGCGAGCGCCCCGACCAGCTGGTCGGCCGGCCCCTGTTCGAGCTGTTCGCCGACGACTCCCGCGCCAGCGCCGAGCGCATGTTCGTCGGCCACGGCGAGCGCCCGCTGCACGACTGCGAGCTCAACCTGCGCGCCGCCGACGGCAACGCCATGCCGGTCTCGCTCAACTGCACGCCGCGTTTCAACCACGCCGGCGCACGGGTCGGCACGGTCATCACCGGCCGCCCGGTGGGCGAGCTGCGCAAGGCCTACCAGGCCCTGCGCGAGGCCCATGACGACCTGCAGAAGACCCAGCAGCAATTGCTGCATTCGGAAAAGATGGCCTCGCTCGGCCGCCTGGTGGCCGGGGTGGCGCACGAGCTGAACAACCCGATCAGCTTCGTGCTCGGCAACGTCCTCGCCCTGCAACGCTACACCGAGCGCATGCGCCGCTACCTGGGCGTCCTGCACGCCGACGGCGCCACCGCCGAACTGGCCGCCCTGCGCAAGGAGCTGCGCATCGACCGCATCCTGGACGACCTGCCGTCCCTGATCGAGGGCACGGTGGAAGGCGCCGAGCGCACCCGCGACATCGTCGACAGCCTGAAGCGCTTCTCGGCCGTGGACCGCGACGCCTCCCAGGCCTTCAACCTCACCCACGTCATCGAGCGCGCCGTGCATTGGGTCAGCAAGGCCGCCGACGAGAAATTCCAGGTCGACCTCGATCTGCCCGAGGGCATCAACGTCATCGGCTCGCCCGGCCAGTTGCAGCAGGTGGTCATGAACCTGGTCCAGAACGCCTGCGACGCCACCGCCGGCCAGGCCGACCCGCGCCTCGTCATCCGGGCGCGCCAGGCCGGTCGCGACGTCGAGGTGCGCTTCCGCGACAACGGCCCCGGCATCCCGGCCGAAAACCTGCCCCACCTGTTCGAGCCCTTCTTCACCACCAAGCCGGTGGGCAAGGGCACGGGGCTGGGCCTGGCGATCAGCTACGGCATCGTCGAACGCCATGACGGGCGACTGACGGCCGGCAACCATCCGGAGGGCGGGGCGGAGTTCGTGGTGACGATCCCGCTGTCGCGGCCGTAAAGGCACTCGTGATGCATCGGCATGCATTCATGCCTGTGCCAAGGCGCAGCCTGGCATAAGCTGAAACATCGCCAGCCCGTCATGGGCGCTCCAGGCTGTCGGCCTTATTGGGAGGCAACGTACATGGTCCGTCGTGCGCTACTGTTTTTCGCAATGCTCCTGGCGGCTTCGGTCGCTCAATCGAAGTCCCTCTACTGGCCCGCCATCGAGGTGGAGGCCCATCTGGACGCCGACGGCCGGCTGCATGTCGTCGAGACCCAGGCTTACATCTTCGACGGCGACTGGAACGGTGGCGAGCGGACATTCAACATCCGCGCGGGCCAGTCGCTGCAACTGGACGGGGTCGACCGCGTCGACGGGGCGAACAGCACCCCGCTCACGCGCGGCAATCTGGACGTGGTGGACGGCTACGACATGGTCGACGGCTCCACCCTGCGCTGGCGCAGCCGGCTGCCGGAGGATCCGCCGTTCGAGAACACGCCGCTCACCTACCGCATCCGCTATACCCTCAGCGGCATCCTGAGCGGCCGGGACCATCATTTCACGCTCGCGCACGATTTCGCCTTCCCCGACCGGCAGGGGGTGATCCAGGCCTTCAAGCTGCATTTCACCATCGACCCGATCTGGCGTGGGCTCGATTCGCCCCAGCAAATCGAGCTGCATGACATCCCGCCCGGCCAGGGTGTCATCGTGCGCGGCGAACTGGCCTACCAGGGCACGACCGAGCCGGGTGCGGTGGTCGTCCCCCCGCCGCCGTGGCTGGGCAATGTCTTCCTGGCAGTCCTGGCGGGCGGCCTCGTCGCGCTCCTGCTGCGCTTTCTCGTTTCCGAGTACAAGTTGGGCCGCATCGGCGGCCTCACGCCGCTCGATGCCATCGACCAGGCGTGGCTCGACCAGACGGTGTTTGCCTTGCGGCCCGAAGTCGTCGGCGCCGCCTGGGACGGTGACGTGGGGGCGCCGGAGGTCGCCGCCATCCTGGCCACCCTGGCCCACGAGAAAAAGATCGAAACCAGTGTCGAGCGACGTTTCCTGCGCAAAGCCAAGCTTTCGATGCGGCTCCTGGTGGACCTGGACAGCCTGGACGGCTATCGCCATGCGCTGCTCAAGAAACTGTTCTTCGACGGCCGGACGGAAACCGATACCGACGCCGTCCAAGACCACTACCGGAAGAGCGGGCTCGACCTGGCCGGCCTCATCCGCGAGCCGGTCGAGCTGCAACTGGAAAGGCTGCCCGACTGGTCGGTGAAGAACGAGCGGACGAATTGGCGATTCGACGCGCTTGCCCTGCTCGCCGCCCTGGTCCTGCTGGTGGTGGCGGCCTTCCTGGGCTACGGCAACGATGTCATGTGTGTCATATCGGTGATATTCGGGGGGCTGTTCATGCTGCCCTTGGGAGCCGTGGTGGCCCGGTTCCACACCCGCGCGGTCGCCGGCCTGGCATGGCGCATTCCCATGGTGCTCGTGGTCGCGGCACCGCTCGTGGCCGAGACGGCCTACTTCATGCTCAATGCCACCGACTATCTCCTGCACGCCCTGACCCTGGCGGCATTGGCGGTCTGGAATCTGGCCGGCTTCAACCTGATCCTCGACGCGCTTCGAACCGACGAGACCCCGGAGAAGATCGCGGCACGCAAGAAACTCTACTCGGCCCGCGCCTATTTCAAGCGCGAGTTGCGTTCGCGCACCCCGCGCCTGGACGATGACTGGTTCCCCTATCTGCTCGCCTTCGGCCTCGGCTCGAACGTCGATTCATGGTTCCGGGCCTACGGAACCAAGGGTGGCGGCACGGGTCCCCTGACATCGTTGGACAACACCTCTTCCGGTGGCAGCCGGGGATCGTCCTGGACCGGCGGGGGCGGCGGCTTTGGCGGGGCCGGTGCCACCGGTGTCTGGGCCTCGGCTGCCGTGGCCGTTGGCGCCGGCGTGTCGTCGCCGAGTAGTTCGAGCAGCGGCGGCTCCAGTGGTGGAGGCGGCAGCAGCAGTGGTGGTGGCGGCGGAGGCGGTTGGTGAAGCGGACAGAAGGGGGGCTGGCAGGATCCTGGAGTTGATGCGCCGGATTGCCTGTTTGGTTTCCGGCAAGCGGGGCATGGCCGACCGGGCCAAGATCGAGCTGGCATCTGTGACGCGGCCACGTCGCAGCCAGATGGAATACCGGCTGTGATGTTAAGATGCCTTCGCATCCAAGGAGGTCGATATGAGCCCGAAAAGACTTGAACGCATCACGATCGAATCAGGCAAATGTGGCGGGCGCCCCTGCATCCGAGGCTATCGAATCCGCGTCACGGACATCCTCGGTTTGCTCGGCTCCGGCGCTTCCCATGCGGAGATTCTGGAGGACTACCCGTTCCTCGAAGAGGAAGACATCCTCGCCGCGCTTGAATACGCGGCCATCCAGGTCGATCACCCCATCCTGATCGCGGCATGAAACTGCTGGTGGACAACCAGTTGCCGGCGGCGTTGGCGCGCTTCCTGTCCGCCAATGGCCTGGATTGCCGGCACGTCATCGATATGGGCCTCGAAACCGCAAGCGACCAGTCCATATGGGAACTGGCCAAGGCGGAAAATCTGGTCATCGTCACCAAGGATGAAGATTTTGCGCAACTCGCCGACCGGCAAATGAGCATCCCGCCCCAGGTGCTTTGGATACGCCTGGGCAACTGCCGAAAATCAGTTTTGCTCAAGGCTGTCGGTGATCTCTTGCCGGAGATGAGGGTGCAATTGCAACAAGGCCATCCTGTCGTGGAATTGCGTTGAGTTAAGGTGCGCGCGAGATGGAATTCGAATGTGTTGGCTATTGGAAACTGTCGTTGCCAGCTGCACAGCCCAGGTTTAGGCTTTCAGCAACAACAAAACAGGGGGGCGAGGTGGCCACGGATTCGTCTATCAGCATGACAATCAAGGCGCAAGGGAGAAGCCGTGGCGGACGATTCTCTAAGGGATAGTCTCACAGAGTGGTTCCATGAACTTGCGAAACTGAGCGAAGAAGAACTGCGGGCTGAGGCATCACCCGAGAACATCGATATGCTCCGGCTGCACATTGAACGTAGCGTGCCCGCATATGCTTTACCGGCAGAAATAAGCAAAGATGAGTTCGCCGAGTCCGTGCAGGAATTTCGCAGAAACGAAAGCTCATGGAATCGTGCGGTAATGGCATCTCTTGTTAAAGCCGGTGACCTTTTTAACGAAGGTTTGGCTTACGAGGCGGTTGATGAACTTCATCGTTTCGCAGCTTCATGCCCTTGGGCTCTTTTCCAGGAAGTAGCCCTAAATCAGGCCGCTCTCTATGAATCGTGAGCCATATACTGAATCGCCCCGGGTTTTGAAGAGGCCTCAATACTTGAGCGAAAGAAGTCATGATGAGCAAGACCCCTGCCCGTAAGGAAATTTTCCACGATGGACATCCCCCGGATATTCAACATCACCGAGAGCGCTCACCGCATCCACAACCCGATCACAGCCGATAAGCTCGCCACGCTCGGCGCGGCGCTGCGTCTGGCACCGGGGGCCCGTGTGCTCGACCTCGGCAGCGGTTCGGGGGAGATGCTGTGCACCTGGGCACGCGATCACGGCGTCGTCGGCATTGGCATCGACATGAGCCAGTTGTTCACCGAGCAGGCGAAACGCCGTGCCGAAGAACTCGGCGTCGCCCATCAACTCCAGTTCATCCATGGCGATGCGGCCGGCCATGTCTCCGACGAGAAGGTCGATGTAGCCGCCTGTGTCGGCGCCACCTGGATCGGCGGGGGAGTCGCCGGCACGATCGAACTGCTGGCCCGGAGCCTGCGCGCCGGCGGGTTCATCCTCATCGGCGAGCCCTACTGGCGCCAGTTGCCGCCCACGGAAGAGGTCGCCAAGGGGTGTCTTGCCCACTCGACCGCCGACTTTCTCATGCTGCCGGAACTGCTCGCGTCCTTCGGCCGCCTTGGCTACGACGTCGTCGAGATGGTCCTGGCCGACCAGGACGGCTGGGACCGCTACGAGGCGGCCAAGTGGCTCACCATGCGCCGATGGCTGGAAGCCAATCCCGATGACGAGTTGGCCAACGAGGTCCGCGCCCAACTGACCTCGGAACCGGTGCGCTACGCGACTTACACACGGGAATACCTGGGCTGGGGCGTGTTCGCGCTGATGCCGCGGTGAGGCGTCGGCGCCACCGGCGGATCGTCAACGGCGGTGCCGTGCGGCGGCTGGCGGCTCGACCATTTGCCCTGCAGATATTGGAAATGATGGAATCAAAGGGCCCAGGCTCGAATTATTCGCCAGCCGCAGCGTCATAATCCTCATCCCCCTTGGTCCGCTGTGTGCGCTGGAGTCTCATCGCGTTGTACCTGTGGCCTTCCGCGTGGCCTGACCTCACGCCTTTGTCCGGCATCGCTTCGACCGTCGCATAGAAGCGTGAATTGCCTAAGTGTTGGCTCTGGTTGAGCGCCAGTCGGATATCGACAATAGCTTGGGCATCTGCCCGATATGCCGGCGAACTGACAACAGCGCCCCCCCGCGATTGGAAACATGGACCCGCCCGAGTGGCGGGTTTTTCTTCGCGCAAGCCTAATCCATTGGATTATCATTGGCCATGATTACCGTGGCCGAAGTCCCCGAGTACATCCGCCGAGCCGAGAAGCTGCTTTCAGCCGAGGAGAGGCGCGATATCATCGACTACCTGGCCAGCCATCCCAAATCAGGAGACCTGATGGAAGGGACCGGCGGCGTGCGTAAGCTGCGCTGGGGGCGTGGTGGGCAAGGCAAGTCGGGCGGCGTCCGGGTGATCTATTACTACCACAGCGAGGCCATGCCGCTTTACCTGCTGACCCTGTTCGCCAAGAACGAGCGGGCCAACCTCAGCAAGGCAGAGCGCAACGACTTGGCCGGCCTGGTGGATATTCTGGTTCAAGCCTGGTTCGAGAGGTGACAAGATGGGTAACGCGTTCGAGAGCATCAAGCAGGGCCTTACCGAGGCCGTAGCCCACGCGAAGGGGCAGAAGGTGGCCGCGAAGGTCTACCAGCCGATCGCCGTGGACGTGGCAGGCCTACGCAAGCGCCTTGACCTGACCCAGGAACAATTCGCCGCGCGCTTCGGCTTCTCCGTGGCCACCTTGCGCCATTGGGAACGTGGCGACCGCAATCCCCATGGCCCGGCCCTGGTACTTCTCAATCTGATCGAACGCGATCCCAAGGCAGTAATGCGTGCGCTTGGCTGATCCAGCAGAACAAGGGGGTAGCACGCGTGCTGTGCGATAAGGTGCCAGGATCAGATTCTGATGGTTCTTCCGCCATCCCTCATTTGATGATCAAGGGCATGGGCGAGTAGAGGCGGAAATCGTCCACCGAGAAATGATTGGCATGCTCGAAGCTCACTTCGATCTTCTTGGCCGTCCGGGGAACGTCGTAATCGGCTGACAGATCGATCTTGACGCGGAATTCCTGCAACGGCTTCAGCTCTAGGAAATCATCCGGCGGCACCCGCTTCTTCATCATCCCCTGATAGGGAATCTCGACCCCGTCGGCCGTGACGTGAAACAGGTTGTTGGTGAGCCGCCCGCCAAACCCGATGCTGGGCTTGTCGAGCTGGACAACCCGATCCATATTGTTCTCGATCACCAGCTCGACGGTCAGCGGCTCACGGGAAACCGGCTTCAGGCCGACTGGCCATTTGGCGATGCGGGACGTCCTGCCCTTCAGGTCGACGCGATAGACCATGGCCCGTTCGTCCGTGACCAGTATCGACGCGTCGCTCTCCTTCGCCATGGCGGCGACGAACACATCCTGGACGTCCGTTTCCAGGATGTCGCGGTACTTGTAGTGGTAGAGGGTCAGTTCCCAGAGAACCGTGCCGGTCTTGATATCGGATGCCCGAAACAACCCCATGGCTCCCCATACCGCCTCATAGCGGATGCCATCGATATCGATGGGTTTCACCCGTGCCGGCGCGATGCGGCTCGCCATCATCCTTGGGCCGCGCTGTCCGGAAGCCTCTGCGTTCTTGCTATTCGTCATGTCCGCCATCCCTGCGGCAGCCGCTCCCCCGGTCGCAAGACAGGCGGAAGCGGCGAGCCAAGCTATCAACCCGAAAGTTCTGGTCATGAACCGTATGATACGGCGGCATTTGCGCCGGGAGGGCATCGGCGGCCCGAGTGGTTGCACAGTCCAAGGAAACTTTGATTCAGTCGTCATGCCCGCGCAGGCGGGCATCCAGTGCTTGATTGGACTGGGTTCCCGCCTGCGCGGGAACGACGGAACTGGGCTAAATCCCTGCCCCTGAGTAATCGGCAACATTATTTCCATATGCATCGATATATTTTCAATACCATGTTTCCAATTTCAGCCGCAGGCTGCCCGCCTGTTTTTCAATATATTGATTTATATGAATAAAAATTAACTCTCCGACCTGGCACGGAACTTGTGATGGTGCCCCCACCACACGACCGACCGCCAGGAGGAGAGACATGACGGAAACCTTTTACGAGGTGATGCGCCGGCAGGGCATCACCCGCCGCAGTTTCATGAAGTTCTGCAGCTTGACGGCCGCGTCGCTCGGCCTGGGGCCCTCCTTCGTGGGACGCATCGCCAACGCGATGGAGACCAAGCCGCGCACGCCGGTGATCTGGCTGCACGGCCTGGAGTGCACCTGCTGCTCGGAATCGTTCATCCGCTCGGCCCACCCGCTCACCAAGGACGTCGTCCTGTCGATGCTGTCGCTGGATTACGACGACACCCTGATGGCCGCCGCCGGGCACCAGGCCGAGGCGATCATCGCGGAGATCCGGCAGAAGTACAAAGGCAACTTCATCCTCGCCGTCGAGGGCAACCCGCCCCTGAACGAGGACGGCATGTTCTGCATCCACGGCGGCCGGCCGTTCGTCGAGGTGCTCAAGGAAACCGCCGCCGACGCCAAGGCGGTGATCGCCTGGGGCGCCTGTGCCTCCTGGGGCTGCGTCCAGGCCGCCAAGCCGAACCCGACCCGGGCCACCCCCATCGACAAGGTCATCACCGGCAAGCCCATCGTCAAGGTGCCGGGCTGCCCGCCCATCGCCGAGGTGATGACCGGCGTGGTGACCTACATGCTGACCTTCGACCGCATCCCGGAACTGGACCGCCAGGGCCGGCCGAAGATGTTCTACGGCCAGCGCATCCACGACAAGTGCTACCGCCGGCCCCACTTCGACGCCGGCCAGTTCGTCGAGGCCTGGGACGACGACGCCGCGCGCAAGGGCTACTGCCTGTACAAGATGGGTTGCAAGGGCCCGACCACCTACAACGCCTGCTCCACCACGCGCTGGAACGGCGGCGTGTCGTTCCCGATCCAGTCCGGCCACGGCTGCATCGGCTGCTCCGAGGACGGCTTCTGGGACAAGGGCTCGTTCTACGACCGCGTCACCGGCATCAACCAGTTCGGCGTCGAGGCCAATGCCGACAAGGTCGGCGCCACGGCGGCCGGGGTGGTGGGCGCGGCGGTGGCGGCGCACGCGGCGGTGAGCGCCCTCAAGCGCGGCCGCCTGGATCAGTCCGACGGCGACAACAAGTAATCAGGCAGGAGCGACCATGGCTTACGAAACTCAAGGATTCAAACTGGACAACTCCGGCAAGCGTGTCGTCGTCGACCCGGTCTGCCGGATCGAGGGCCACCTGCGTGTCGAGGTGAACCTCGATTCCAGCAACACCATCCGCAACGCGGTCTCCACCGGCACCATGTGGCGCGGCCTGGAGGTGATCCTGAAGGGCCGCGACCCGCGCGACGCCTGGGCCTTCACCGAGCGCATCTGCG
>JAAXVP010000408.1 GCA_013335435.1 Thiobacillus sp.
GGTTCTCGCCCGCAAGTGGCGACCGAAGTCCTTCGCCGAACTGGTCGGCCAGGAACACGTCGTGCGCGCCCTCTCCAACGCCCTCGAACAAGGCCGGCTGCATCACGCCTACCTGTTCACCGGCACGCGCGGCGTCGGCAAGACCACCCTGGCGCGCATCCTGGCGCGTTGCCTGAACTGCGACACCGGCGTCTCCGCCACCCCCTGCGGCGTCTGCCCGGCCTGCCGGCAGATCGAGACCGGCCGCTTCGTCGACCTGATCGAGATCGACGCCGCCTCCTACACCGGCGTCGACAACATGCGCGAGGTCCTGGAGAACGCCCAGTACGCGCCCACCTCCGGCCGCTACAAGGTCTACATCATCGACGAAGTGCACATGCTCTCGAAGAGCGCCTTCAACGCCATGTTGAAGACCCTGGAGGAGCCGCCCGCCCACGTCGTCTTCGTGCTTGCCACCACCGACCCGCAGAAGGTGCCGGTCACCGTGCTGTCGCGCTGTCTGCAGTTCAACCTCAAGCAGATGCCGCCCAGCCATGTCGCCGGCCACCTGCGCAAGGTGCTGGACAGCGAGGGCATCCCCTTCGAGCCGGGCGCGCTCAACCTGCTCGCCCGCGCCGCCGCCGGCAGCATGCGCGATGCCCTCAGCCTGACCGACCAGGCCATCGCCTACGGCAGCGGTCGCGTCGAGGAGCAGCAGACCCGCGACATGCTCGGTACAGTCGATCAGGCCTACCTGTTCCCGCTCCTGGAGGCGTTGACCGACCAGGATGGCGGCCGCCTGATGCGCGAGGCCGAGGCCATCGCCGAGCGCAGCCTGTCCTTCGACGCCGCCCTCCAGGATCTGGCCCTGCTGTTGCAGCAGATCGCCCTGGCCCAGACCGTGCCCGAGGCGGTGGCCGAGGACGTGCCGGAGCGCGGCCGGCTGTTCGACCTGGCGCAAGGCATCGATCCGGAGACTGTGCAGCTCTATTACCAGATCGCCACCCTGGGCCGGCGCGACCTGGAACTGGCGCCGGACGAATATGCCGGCTTCAGCATGACCCTGTTGCGCATGCTCGCCTTCGTGCCGGGGAAGACACTGGCCCAGCCGGCACGGATAGACAAGCCGGGCTCCGTCGCCCCTAGCCCCTTTCCCGGAGGGCGAGGGGAATTGCCCCCTTCCCCCCTTGGGGCCAGCCCCCGGGCCGCAAGCGCGGTCCCGAGCGACGAGAGCGATAGACCGCAGGCCTACAGAGGGACAGGGGATGAGGGAGCAACCTCTGCCCAGCCACAGCCGGCCAGCCGCCCCGCCGCCTTCGACGGCGACTGGTTCGCACTCAGCCGGCGCCTCAACGGCGGGGTCAAGATGCTGGCCGCGCACTGTGAACTGGCCGACTTCGAGGGCAACCTGCTGCGCCTGCGCCTGCCCGGCGACAAGAAGAGCCTGCTCGACAGCCTGGGCGACAAGCTCAGGAGTGCCTTGCGCGATCTGCTCGGCCCGACGGCGCGGATCGAATTCGAACTGGGCGAGACCAGCGGCGCGGCCCCGGCCGAGATCGTCGCCCAGCAAAAGGCGGTCCGTCAGGCCGAGGCCGAGGCCGCGATCATGGACGACCCCTTCGTACAGACCCTGGTGCGCGATTTCGATGCCACCGTGAACCATATCAAACCCATCGGAGAACAAACGCAATGATCAAAGGCGGAATCGGCAACCTCATGAAGCAGGCCCAGCAGATGCAGGAAAACCTGCAAAAGGCCCAGGCCCAGATCGCCGAAATGGAAGTGGAAGGCCAGTCCGGCGCCGGCCTCGTGAAAGTGGCCATGAACGGCAAGCACGACGTGCGCCGGGTCAGCATCGACGCCTCGCTGATGAGCGACGACAAGGAGATGCTGGAGGACCTGGTCGCCGCCGCCGTCAACGACGCCGTGCGCAAGGTCGAGACCATGACCCAGGAGAAGATGTCCGCGGTCACCGCCGGCATGCCGCTGCCGCCCGGGATGAAGCTTCCGTTTTAAAGTCGGTGACAGCGTGACGGGTGACAAAGTGACAGGGTACGGTCCGACGCTTTTTGTCACTCGTCACCTTGTCACTCTGTCACTGCCTTCATGACCCCCACCGCCCTCGCCAACCTGATCGACGCGCTGCGCGTATTGCCCGGCGTCGGCCCGAAGTCGGCCGCGCGCATGGCCTATCACCTGCTGCAACGCGAACGCGCCGGCGCGGCCCGGCTGGCGGCCGGCCTGGCGGCCGCGCTGGAGCGCCTGAAACCGTGCGCGCGCTGCAACAACTACAGCGAAACCGAGGTCTGCGACAACTGCGCCGACCCGCGCCGCGACCCGCGCCTGCTCTGCGTGGTCGAGATGCCGGTGGACCTGAACCGGATGGAGGAGACCCATGCCTACAAGGGCCTCTATTTCGTCCTCATGGGCCGCCTTTCCCCGCTCGACGGAGTCGGCCCGAGGGACATCGGTCTGGACCGGTTGCTCGCCCGCGACAAGCAACGCCAGGAGCTTCTGCTGCCGATCTCCTTCGAGGCGTCCCACGACGAGGCGCGCGTTCTCAACGAGCGGGCAGCCCTGCTCGAACGGCTGGCCATCGCGATTGAGGGCACGCACACGAATATGTTGGGCACGTTCAACCTCGTCAAAAATGCCGGGCACCGACAG
>JAAXVP010000126.1 GCA_013335435.1 Thiobacillus sp.
GGGGAAGGATGCCGTACCGCATCACACCGCCTCCGCCATCTTTTTCAGGGTCACGTAGTCGGTCTTGCCCGTCCCCAGCAGCGGCAGGGCCTCGACCCGGACCAGCTTGCGCGGCACCGCCAGTTCCGCCGTACCGGTCTCGCGCGCCTTGGCCGACAAGGTCTCGCGGCCGAGCGCCGGGTCGGTGGTGAACAGCACCAGGGCCTCACCCTTCTGCTCGTCCGGCTGGCTGCTGGCGGCATGGGCGAAGCCGGGCGAGGCCGCGTTGGCGAGCTTCTCCACCGCCTCCAGGGAGACCATCTCACCGGCGATCTTGGCGAAACGCTTGACCCGGCCGACGATGCGCACGAAGCCGTCGCCGTCGACCTCGACGATGTCGCCGGTGGCGTACCAGCCGTCGCCGGCGTCGGAGGCCGGCGCCTCCAGCTGGCCGGGCCGCTCGGCGCGGAAATAGCCGGCCATGACGTTGGGGCCGCGCACGTGCAGCAGGCCGCCCCGGTCGATGCCGGGCACGGTGATCAACCGATATTCAATGCCGGGCAGGAACTGGCCCACCGTGCCGGTGTGGTAGGCCATGGGCGTGTTCACCGCCAGGACCGGCGCGGTCTCGGTGGCGCCATAGCCTTCCATGATCCGGAGGCCGAACTTCTCGAACCAGATCTGGCGCACCGGCTCGGCCAGCTTCTCGGCCCCGGCCACCACGTGGCGCAGGCGGTAGAAGTCATAGGGATGGGCCGACTTGGCGTAGTTGCCGAGGAAGGTGCTGGTGCCGAACAGGACCGTGCAGTTGCGGTCGTAGGCGATCTCCGGGATCACCCGGTAGTGCAGCGGGCTCGGGTACAGGAACAGGTTGCAGCCGGTCAGCACCGGCAGCAGGGTGCCCGCCGTCAGGCCGAAGGAGTGGAAGATGGGCAGGGCGTTGAGGAATTTGTCGTCCACCGAGAAATCCACCACTGCGCGCACCTGGGCGATGTTGGCCAGGATCGCCCGGTGCGGCAGGACCACGCCCTTGGGCTTGCCCTCGGAGCCGGAGGTGAACAGGACCACGGCGGGATCCTCGGGCGAGCCGGGCCGTTCGAACCAGCGCGGCACGCGCAGGGCCCAGAGGACCAGCCAGAGCTTGTCGATAAGCGTCGCCTGGGCGCGCAGGTCTTCCAGATAGAGCAGTTGGATACCTTGCAGGCGAACCAGGGTGTCGGCCAGCTTGGCCTGCTCGACGAAGGCGCGCGAGGTCACCACGACGCGCACCTCGGCGGCCGCGCAGGCGGCCTGCATGGCGTCCAGGCCGGCGGTGAAGTTGAGCATGGCCGGCACCCGGCGCCGGGCCGAGAGTCCCAGGATCAGGCCGATGGTCGGCGCCAGGTTGGGCAGCAGGACGCCGATGCGCTCGCCCTCGCGGGTCGGCCCGGCCGCACGCAGGGTCAGGCGGGCCAGCATCAGGGCCATCTTGAGCAGGTCGTGGTAGGAGTACTCGATCTGGCGGATGTCCTCGACCAGGCGGCGCGACTTGCCGTGGATGGCGATGGCGTCGCAGAAGGCGCCGTACAGGGTCTGCTGCGGCCGCGAGGCGAACAGCATCTCCTGCATCAGCCGGCGCATGGCCTCGCCGGCGGCGCGCCGGCGTTCCTTGGCGCTGCCGCCCTCGGGCAGTTCGATGCGCCGGGCCGGCTGGATGGACAGGGTCACCTTGGGCAGCAGCCGGCGCGGGTAGCGCCCGGACAGGCGCGAGAAATAACTGCGCGCCGGGCCGTCCAGGCGCACCGGGACGATGGTGGCGCGGGTCTTGGCGGCGACGAAGGCGGGGCCGTCGTAGACCTTCATCAGGCTGCCGGTGACGGTGATGCGGCCTTCCGGGAAGATCACCACCGGGCGGCCTGTCTCCAGAAGCTTGACCACCCGCTTCATGGCCATCGGGTTGGTCGGATCCACCGCCAGGTAGTCGACACCGCGCAGCACGAAGCGGAACCAGGGGTTGGCGACGATGCCGGTATGCACCACGAAGACCGGGTCGACGGGCAGGAACAGGCCGAGCAGGATGCCGTCCAGGAAGGATTCGTGGTTGGCGACGATGAGCAGCGGCGCGGCGGCGAACTCGGCCGGGTCGCCCTGGACCCGGACCCGGAACAGCAGACGCGCCAGCGGGCGCAACAGGGCTCGTATCAATGCGCGCATCCGGGCCTCCCCTTGAGAATGCGATGTTGTCTGGAAGTTACTGGGTCAAGGCGGGGGCCGGCGAGGACGGCAGGATGGCCTCGTTCCTCGGCTCGTCGACCGGCTTCGCGTCGATCACGAAATACTCGGTTTCGCCGAAGCAGGAAACCGGGATGAACTTGTGCTGCTGGTATTGCATGACCACCCGGCGACCGGCCAGGGCGTTGATCCGTTGCGCCACCGCATCGTCCTTGACGGTGAACTCGAACTTCTCCGGGATCGCGCCGGGCATGGTGACCAGGGCGATCTCGCCCTCCCAGGTCTTGCACAGCCAGCCCTTGTGGGAAAACTTCTGCACGTAACCGGCCCGTTCGCCCTCGGAATAGCTCCAGTTCAGGGTCAGCCAGGTCCAGCCGGCCGCGGCCAGCAGGAGGACGACCAGCAGGAGGACGAGGGAACGGATGACGATTTGGGCCATGGCGCGACAGTTCCGGGTTATTTGCCGGCAAGTCTATACGATCCCGCCGCTGGCCGGCGCGCCCGCGTGGACTGAGTAGAATTGACTAGGATCAAGACGGCAATTCGGCCCGCTCTGGCTGACGGGCCGGATGTTGTACGCTGGCAGGATTGCATTCTTTTCGGGTTACTCCATGCGATTTCGTACCGTACTGATCGCCCTGGCGCTGACCGGCGGCGGCATGACCGCCTCGAATGCCGGCCCGGCCATCAAGGGCGACCCGGCCAAGGGCCAGGCCCTGATGGCGGAGCGCTGCGCAGCCTGCCACGGCCCGGACGGCAATAGCCAGGCACCGACCTTTCCCAAGCTGGCCGGCCAGCATGCCGAATACCTGCTCCATGAAATCAACGAATACAAGGAACATCACCGCGAGAGCGACATGATGCAGCCTTTGGTCGCCGACCTCAGCGACGAGGACGTGGCCAACCTGGCGGTCTTCCTGGCCGCCCAGAAACCCACTCCCGGCGTCGTCAGCGAACCGGCCCTGCTGCCCCTGGGCAAGGATGTCTACCTGAAGGGCAACCCGGCCACCGGCGTGCCCTCCTGCGACGGCTGCCACGAGGAAGGCGGCGAGGGCTCCGCCCGCTTCCCGCGCATCGCCGGCCAGAACGTCGAATACACGCTCGAACAGTTCCGCCTCTACGTCGCCGGCAAGCGCCCGTTCGGCAAGAAGGTCATGCGCACGGTGGCGGAGCGCCTATCGGAGAAAGAGGCCCGCGCCGTCGCGGAATACATGGCCAGCCTGCCCTGATCGATGAAAGACACCAGCATGAAACACACCCTGATTTGCCTCGCCCTCCTCGGCCTCTCCGCGTCCCCGCTCGCCCTGGCCGAGCCCCCTGCCGCCGCCGTCTCCGAACTGGATGCCGCCCTGGCGATCCAGGGCGACCCGGTCAAGGGCAAGGTCGCCTACGAGGTCTGCCGCGGCTGCCACAAGGCCGACGGCTCCGGTCGTGCCGACGCCGAATACCCGCAACTGGCCGGCCAGCATGCCACGGTCCTGATCAAGCAGATGGCCGACGTCCGCTCCGGCCGCCGGCAGAACCAGAAGATGCACCCGTTCATCGAGAAGGACGAGGTCAGCACCGAGGACATCGCCCACATCGCCGCCTACCTGGCCTTCCTGCCCGTACCGCGCGACAACGGCAAGGGCGACGGCAAGCAGCCGGCGCGCGGCAAGGCGCTCTACGAAAAGGACTGCGCCACCTGCCACGGCGGCAAGGGCGAGGGCAACGCGGCCAAGTTCATCCCGCGCGTGGCGGGCCAGCACTACGGCTATCTGGTGCGCGAAAACAAGGCCATCCAGTCCCTGGCCGGCAACCGGCGCGACGCCAACCCGGACATGGTCAAGGTGATCAAGAGCTATCCCTACAAGGACATCGCCGCGGTGAGCGACTACATGTCGCGGCTCGGCTCGGAGCACTGAACCTCGACCCGGTTGCGGCCGCCGGCCTTGGCCGCATAGAGGGCCAGGTCGGCACGTGAGATGAGGTCGTCCAGGCGTTCGTTGGGCCTGTATTCCGCCACCCCGATGCTGGTCGTGAGGCGGACGCCTTCGGCGAACACGGCCTCCTCGACCGCACGGCGCAGCTTCTCGGCCAGCTTGGCGGCATTGTCCAGGCCGACGTGGGGCGAAATGACCAGGAATTCCTCGCCGCCCCAGCGGCCGACGATGTCGGAGCCGCGCACGTTGTCGCGCAGGATGTCGGTGAAGCGCTTCAGCACCTGGTCGCCGACCGGATGGCCGTAGCGGTCGTTGACCCCCTTGAAGTGGTCGAGGTCGAGCATCAGCACCGACATGACCAGATTGAAGCGCTGGGCGCTGCTGGCCAGTTCGTTCATGCGCTCCAGCAGGCCGAGCCGGTTGGCCGCCCCGGTCAGGGCATCGGTCACGGAAAGATGCGCCAGCTCGATGTTCTGGCGCACGATACGGCGCTGCTGCACCTCGATCCGATAGGTGAAGAAGGCGATCAGGACGTAGATGCCGGCCAGCACCAGGAACGTGACCATGGTCAGCAGGTTGGCCATCCGGTCGGCGTCCGCGAGCACCCCGTCGAGCGGCGCCCGGATCGAGATCAGGGCCCGGATCAAGCTGGGGTCTTCGTAGAAACCGGCCTTGTCGCCGTACATGGCGATCAGCTCGACCGGAGCATCCTTGGGGTCGCCGTGGCACTTCATGCAGCCCGGATTGGAACGCTCGATCGGCACCGCCAGGTAGAGGTATTTCTTGCCCTCGACCCGCACCACATCCTGGAATTCCTGCAAGCCTTCCCGATTCATGCGCCGCAGCAGGTCGGCCTCCAAGGCATCGGCCTTGTTGATCGGATTGCGCGGATTTTCGCTGGCCAGCTTGAAATAGATCGGCTCCAGGTCGTGCAGCTCGCGCTGGCCGTTGAGCAAATCCTTGACGCTACGCGAGATGAAGGTGAAGGACATCACCATGGGCGAGAAATAGCCCGGATACAGCTTGCCTTCGTCCTTGAGCCGGTAGATCTCCGGGCGCTGCACCTTGGTGACGTAGGCGTGGATGGCCCGGTGCACGAGCAGGGCGTTGAGGGCCTGCTTCTTGGCCTCGCCGATGGCGTAGTCGTCCGAATTGCGATGGAACAGCACCACCATGCCGGCGAAGATCAGGCTGAACAGGAGCAACAGCAGGATCAGCTGTTTGCGGTAGCGCGGCAGGGCGGTCATTTACGATATAACCATCGGCATATGACCGAAGTATAGTTACGCAAAGCCGCCCAGTAGCGCGCGGACATAAAAAAACGGCCGCGCGGGCCGTTGCCAGGATGAGGAATGCCAAGGGGGCGGTACCGGTCATCCGGCGCGACTGCCCACCGGCTTACTGGGGCGTATAGGGGTTCACCTTGTCCACGGTGGGCCGCCGGTTGGCCTTGTAGGCGACAATCTCGAAGCGGTAGGTGTCATGGCAGCCGGAGCAGTAGGTCATGATCTCGGCCATTTGCGTCTGGACAGCCTGGCTGTCGCCATTGCCGCCCGCTTTCTTCTCCAGCGCCACGAAGGCCTCCTGCATGGCGATGCTCATCTGCATGAAGCCTTCCGGCAGGCGGTCGCGCACGTTGGCGGGGATGCGGCTCAAGGTCTCGCCCATGGGCTTGGTCTCGAGGGCCACCGCCTTCATGTCGCCGCGCGCCATGGCGTGGTGGATGTTGTGCAGGCCGTGCAGGAATTCCCGCATCTCGTACAGGATCTGGTTCCTTTCCCGGGCAGTCACCTCGATGGCGATGCGGTGGTCATTGGCGGTGAACAGGTTGTCCGACGCCCAAGCGGCACCGCCGACACAGAGCAACAGACCGATTGCGAGACGATTCATGGGGACTCCTCCTGGCTATGCTCACTATTAAACTACTTAGGGCTTGGCCGGGGCAACAAATACCTCCGCCGGACTGCCCGGAAACTCTAGAATTGAGCCTGACTACCCAGCAACAAAGCCATGCTCAGTTACCGCCACGCCTTCCATGCCGGCAATCATGCCGACGTCCTCAAGCATAGCCTGCTGGTGGCCATGCTGCGCCACCTGAACGGCAAAGAAAAACCCTGGTGGTACGTCGACAGCCATGCCGGAGCCGGCATCTATGATCTCAACGCCGACTTCGCGCGCAAGAATGCCGAATTCGAATCCGGCATCGGCCGCCTGTGGGTGCGCGCCGACCTGCCCGAGGCGGTGGCCGACTACGTCGCCCTGGTGCGCGACCTCAATCCGGACGGCCGCCTGCGCCTGTATCCCGGCTCGCCCTGGCTGGCCAGCCGTCTGATGCGGACGGGCGACCAGCTGCGCCTGTTCGAGCTGCATTCCACCGACGTCCAACTGCTCCGCCGCACCTTCTCGGAGAACCGCCTGATCAAGGCCGAGGCCACCGACGGCTTCCTCGGCCTGAAATCGGTGCTGCCGCCGCAGCCCCGGCGCGGCCTGGTCCTGATCGACCCGTCCTACGAGATCAAGGACGACTACCGGCGCGTCGTCGCGGCACTCAAGGACAGCCTGGTCCGCTTCGCCACCGGCACCTATGCGGTCTGGTACCCCCTGCTCCAGCGCCCCGAGCCGGCCCAGCTGGTGGACAAGCTGAAGCGCCTGCCGGTCGACTCCTGGCTGCACGCCAGTCTCTCGGTGCGGGCGCCGGCGGCGGACGGTTTCGGCATGCACGGCAGCGGCCTGTTCATCGTCAATCCGCCCTGGCAGCTGGCCGCCACCCTGAAGACCCTGATGCCCTGGCTGGTCGAGGCGCTGGGCCAGGACGCCGGCGCCGGCCATGTCCTGGAGCACGTCGATGCCTGATGCCGCCCTGCTGTTCGCCATCGCCCTGGCCTGGAGCCTGTATGGCGCCCTGCATTCCTGGCTGGCCGGCACCGCCCTGAAGGCATCGGTCGAATCCCGCTGGCCGGCCCTGGCACCGGCCTACCGGCTGATCTTCAACGGCCTCGCCCTGGTCCTCCTGGTGCCGCCCCTGTGGCTGACCTGGTCCTGGCCGGGCGCGGCGCTCTGGCACTGGCCGGCCTGGCTGGCCTGGCCGGCCGCCATCGCCAGCGTGGCCGGCTATATCTGGAGTCTGCGCTGGTACGACAGCCTGGACTTCATCGGCCTGCGCCAGTGGCGCGCGCGCGGCGCCGAGGATGCCTGGCGCGACAGCTTCGTGCTGTCGCCCCTGCACCGCTACGTGCGCCATCCCTGGTACAGCCTGGGCCTGCTCTTCCTCTGGACGCGCGACCTCGACGCCGGCTGGCTGGTCGCCACCCTGACGCTGACCGTCTATCTGGTGATCGGCAGCCGCCTGGAGGAAACCAAGCTGATCGAGACCTTCGGCGACGCCTACCGGCGCTACCGCGACCGGGTGCCCGGCCTGATTCCCCGGCCCTGGCGTTATCTGCGCGCCGAGGATGCCCCCGACCTGCTGGGCCCCGGTCAGGCCTCGGACGGGTCGTCGTAGCGGGCCCGGATCGCCAGCACTTCGTCCCAGGCGGCCAGGAAGACTTCGACGCAGGCGGGGTCGAAGTGCCGGCCGGCGTTCTCGGCGATGAAGGCGCGCGCGCGGTCGAGTTCCCAGGCCGGCTTGTAGGGCCGCGCCGAGGTCAGGGCGTCGAACACGTCGGCCACGGCGACGATCCTGCCCATGATCGGTATGGCCTCGCCCGCCAGTCCCTGGGGATAGCCGCTGCCGTCGAATTTCTCGTGGTGGGCCAGGGCGATCTCCGAGGCGACGTTGAACAGCGCGTTCTCGAACGGCGCCGACTTGAGGATTTCCCAGCCGATGCGGGCATGCTGGCGCATGATCGCCATCTCGGCGTCGTCCAGGCGGCCGGGCTTGAGCAGGATGTGGTCGGGAATGCCGACCTTGCCGATGTCGTGCATGGGCGCGGCGTCGAAGAGCAATTGCAGGTCATCGCCGGACAGGCCGATGCGTTCGCCGATCAGCCTGCTGTAGTGGGCCATGCGCAGGATGTGGGCGCCGGTCTCCGGGTCGCGGTACTCCGCCACCTTGGAGAGCAGGAAGATCGCCCCGCGTTCGCGCAGCACGATGTCGGCGGTGGCCTTCTTCACCTCCTCGGCCAGCCACTCGGCCCGGTCGGCCAGCTGCTTGCGGCTCTGGCGCAGGGCCAGCATGTTGCGCATGCGGGCGAGGAACTCGGTCTTGTCGACCGGCTTGGTCAGGAAGTCGTTGGCGCCCAGTTCCAGGGCCCGGTAGCGCACTTCCATCTCGTTGTCGGCGGTGACCATGATGACCGGGGTTTCCCGCTTGCTCGCCATGGCCCGGAACCGGGTCAGGAACTGGAAGCCGTCGATGTCCGGCATCATGTAGTCGAGCAGGACCAGGTCGGGCTCGTTGCCTTCGCACCAGGCCAGGGCCTCGGCCGGCACGTTGAAGGTGTACACCTCGTTGCCCTCGACCTTGGCGGACAACGCCTTGAGCACGATCAGGTTGGTGTTGTTGTCGTCGACGATCAGGATTTTCATGTCCGGTCTCTCAACTCGATCGGCCCAGCCAGTCGGCCAGGTATTGGTTCACGCGGGAATAGGCCTTTTCAAGGTAGTGGAAGTTGACCTGGGCGTCATCCCAGTCGCCGCGCCGGACATCCTGCTCGATCTTGCCGGCCAGGCCGGCCATCTCCTCGGCCGAGATGTTGCCGCTGCTGCCCTTGACCGTGTGCACCAGCCTGGCCGCGTCGGACCGGTTCTCCATGATGGCCGTGCGCAACTGCGTCATGAGGCCGCGGGTATCGTCCCGGAACACGGTCAGGACCATGCGGGCGTCGGCCTCGCCGAGGTCGTCGACCAGGCGCCTGAGGTCGACCGGAGCCAGCCCGCCGGTCCAGGGCGCCGCGCCGCGTGCCTCCGTCCTGGCCGGTTCCGGCCTGGGAGCACGGCGCGACCAGCGTTCGATCATCTCGTGCAGCTTGTCGCCGCTGACCGGTTTGCTCAGGTAATCGTCCATCCCGGCCGCCAGGCATTTCTCCCGGTCGCCCTGCATGGCGTTGGCGGTGAGGGCGATCACCGGCAGGTGCGGCAGGCCGTTCTCGCGCTCCAGCTGGCGCAGCTTGCGGGTCGCCTCGAAACCGTCCATGACCGGCATCTGGCAATCCATCAGGACCAGGGCGTAGGGCAGGGTGCCGACCGCGTCGAGGGCGGCCTGGCCGTTGTCGACGATGTGGCAGGCGTAGCCGAGCTTGCGCAGGACCAGCTGGGCGACCTTCTGGTTGGTCGGGTTGTCCTCGGCCAGCAGGATCAGCCGGTTGTCCTTCAGGTCGGACTGGTATTCGTCCAGCGGCTTGCTGTCCGGCGCGGCCGCGGGCG
>JAAXVP010000409.1 GCA_013335435.1 Thiobacillus sp.
CTGGTGGACACCTGGACCGGCCGTTCGCTGGGCGGTTGCCAGTACCACGTGGCGCATCCGGGCGGGCGCAGTTTCGATACCTTCCCGGTCAATGCCTTCGAGGCGGAAAGCCGCCGTCTGGCGCGCTTCTTCCGCATGGGCCACACCCCGGGCGAGCCGAAGGTGAGCGTCTCTCCGATCGAAAAGGAGTTCCCCTTCACCCTCGATCTGCGTCGCTGAGTCAGGTATTCACGGCGGGTGAGCACGGCACGCAGGCTTTGGCCGGCGTGCCGTGTTCTGTCCGGCTCCAGGAAATCGGTCATTTCCCCATTTCGGGGAACAATGTTAGTTTCGCCGGATGCCCAGCTCCATTCTTGCCCACTATCCCTTCCGTGCCGACAGTTACGACGAACTCATCGGTGAAGACGGCGTCCGTCCGCACTGGCAGGAGTTTCTCGATCACATCGATGAATCCAGCGGTGACACGCTGAAAGCGCGCGCGGCCCAACTGGCCCGCGGCATCCAGCAGAACGGTGTCACCTACAACGTTTACGCCGACCCACGCGGCACCGACCGCCCCTGGTCGGTAGATCTTCTGCCGATGATCCTGCCGGCTGACGAGTGGCGCAGCATCTCCACGGCCATCGGCCAGCGGGTGCGCCTGCTCGACACCCTGCTCGGCGATCTCTATGGCGACCAGACCACGCTCGCCGAAGGTCTGCTGCCCCCCGAACTCGTTTTTGGCCACAAGGGTTTCCTGTGGCCGTGCAAGGGCGTCAAGCCCCCCGGCGGCTCCTACCTGCACCTCTACGCCGCCGACCTGGCCCGCTCGCCGGACGGCCGCTGGTGGGTGATTGCCGACCGTACCCAATCCCCCTCCGGTGCCGGTTACGCGCTGGAAAACCGCCTGCTGGTGTCGCGCGCCTTTCCGGACTTGTTCCGCGACATGCAGGTGCAGAGTCTGTCCGGCTTTTTCCGGGGCCTGCAGCGCAGCATTGCCGCCCAGGCCCCGACCGATGGCGAGCCGCCGCTGAGCGTGCTGCTCAGCCCGGGGCCGTTCAACGAAACCTATTTCGAACACGTCTACCTGGCCCGCTACATGGGCTACCCGCTCGTCGAAGGGCAGGACCTCACGGTACGCAACGACACCGTGTATCTGAAGACCGTGTCCGGTCTCAAGCGTGTGCACGCCATCCTGCGGCGCCTCGACGACGACTTCTGCGACCCGGTCGAGTTGCGCGCCGACTCGGCCCTCGGCGTGCCCGGCCTGCTCAGTGCGGTGCGCGCCGGGCGGGTGCTGGTGGCCAATGCGCTGGGCAGCGGCCTGCTCGAATCAGCGGCCCTGCCGGGTTTCCTGCCGGGCATCTGCCGGCACCTGCTGGGCGAAGAACTGGCCATGCCGTCGGTGGCCACCTGGTGGTGTGGCGAAGGCCCGGCCCGCGCCGAAGTCATCGAGAACATGAAGGATCTGGTCATCAAGCCGACCTTTCCCGGCGGCAGCAGCGAAGTCATCTTCGGCGACCAACTGGCCGACGACCAGCTTGAGGCGCTGGCCAGGCGCATCGAATCCGACCCCTCGGCCTACGTCGCCCAGGAACTCGTCAAGCTGTCCCGGGCACCGGCCTGGTCCGGCGGCCAGCGGCGCAAGCTGATGACCCGGGTGATGGGTCTGCGTGTGTATGCAGCGATCACCCCGGAAGGCTACAAGGTGCTGCCCGGCGGGCTGGCGCGGGTGGCCGGCGCCGAGAACACGCGCATCCTGACCATGCAGAAGGGCGGTAGCAGCAAGGACACCTGGGTGCTTTCGGATGGACCGGTGGCCACCTTCAGCCTGCTCCAGAACACTGTGCGGGTCGGCGACCTGATCGAGGAAACCGGCACCCTGTCGTCGCGCCTGGCCGAGAACCTGTTCTGGTTCGGCCGCTATGGCGAGCGCTGCGATGCCGTTGCCCGGCTCGCCCGGCTGGCCTTGTCGCGGCTCTCCGAAGGGCGCCGCACCGAACGCTCCGGCGCGCTGGCGATGATGCTGCACCTGGCCGCCGGTGCCGGTCTCGTCGAGCCGGAGGTGGTCAACGCGCCGGTCGCCAAGGCCGAGCTGGACCTGTTCCGCGCCGTGCTCGACCGCCGCGCCGAGTGCGGCCTGGCGGCCAACCTGCAGCGCCTTACCTGGTGTGCCACCCAGGCTCGCGAACATCTGTCCCTCGACCACTGGCACGCCCTCAAGCGCCTGTCGGCCGAACTCGATACCGCCCGCGAGGGCGTCACCGATGTGTCCGGCCTGCTCGAATTCCTCGACGAGGCGCTGACCACCTTCGTGTCGCTGTCCGGCTTCGCGATGGACAACATGACCCGCGACATGGGCTGGCGCCTGCATATCGTCGGCCGCCGCATCGAGCGCCTCGACAACCTGGCCGGCACGCTGGCGCGCTTTCTGCGCCGCTACGTGGACATCACCGGTCCGCTGCAGCGCGAGCTGTCGGTCGAAGTCCTGCTCGAACTGTGCGATTCGATCATCACCTACCGTACCCGTTACCGCGCCCAGCCCGAGTTGCTGCCGGCCGTGCACATGCTCACCACCGATGACGGCAACCCCCACGCGCTGGCCTTCCAGGTGCGCATGCTGTCCAACTACATGACCCGCTTCGAAG
>JAAXVP010000127.1 GCA_013335435.1 Thiobacillus sp.
CCGACCCGGAGGCGGAGACCCGTGCCTACGAGGCGGCCCTGAATCTGTTCAAATCCGCCGACTATCCCGGTTCGGTCAATGCCTTCAACGCCTTCCTGGGCAAGTACCCGACCAGCCAGTTGGCGGGCAATGCGGCCTACTGGCTCGGCCTGACCTACTTCGCCATGGGTGACCACAAGAACGCGGTCGCCGCCCAGCAGCATGTGCTCAAGGAGTATCCGCAACATGCCAAGGTGCCGGATGCCATGGTCAACATGGCGCGCGCCCAGATCCAGCTGGGCGAGACCGAGGAGGCCAGGAAGGTTCTCGGTGAAGTGATCCGCCTTTATCCGGATACCCGGTCGGCCGAGTTGTCCAAGAAGATTCTGACCCTGTTCAAGTGAGCGGCAGCCGCCTGCGTGTCAGCGAGATCTTTTACTCCCTGCAGGGGGAGGGGCGTCGCATGGGTCTGCCGACGGTGTTCGTGCGCCTGACCGGTTGCCCGCTCCGGTGCGGGTATTGCGATACCAGCTATGCCTTCCAGGGGGGCGAGTGGCTGGGCCTGGAGGCCATCCTGGCCGCCGTGGCCGCGCATCCAACCAAACACGTCTGCGTCACCGGCGGCGAGCCGCTGGCCCAGAAGGCCTGTCCGGAACTGCTCGCGGCACTCTGCGACGCGGGTTGCGACGTCGCCCTGGAGACCAGTGGCGCCCTCGATATCGGTCCGGTAGACGCCCGCGTGGCGCGCATCGTCGACGTCAAGACGCCGGGTTCCGGGGAGGTGGACAAGAACCGCTGGGCCAACCTGGACTTGCTCGGCGCCCGCGACGAGGTCAAGTTCGTCCTGGTCGACGAGGCGGATTATCGCTGGGCGGCCAAGGTGCAGGCCGAATTCCGCCTGGCCGAGCGTTGCGAGGTGCTGTTCTCGCCTGCCCACAAGACCCTGCCGGCGCGCGACCTGGCGGAATGGATACTGCGAGACGGACTGCCGGTGCGGATGCAGATCCAACTGCACAAATTCCTGTGGGGAGAGGAGCCCGGGAGATGAAAAGAGCTGTTGTTCTGTTGTCCGGTGGCCTCGATTCCGCCACCGCCTTGGCCGTGGCGCGCGACCGGGGTTATGACTGTTTTGCCTTGAGCGTCGATTACGGCCAGCGCCATCATTCCGAACTGGCGGCGGCCAAGGCGGTGGCGCGGGCACTCGGTGCCGTCGAGCATCGGGTGCTGCACCTGGACATGGGGCAGTTCGGCGGCTCCGCCCTGACCGACCGTGCACTGGCGGTGCCGACCGCGCCCAGCGTGGGTATCCCGGTGACCTACGTGCCGGCCCGCAATACCGTCATGCTGGCCCTGGCCCTGGGCTGGGCCGAGGTGATCGAGGCCGACGCCATCTACATCGGGGTCAACGCCGTCGACTATTCCGGCTATCCGGACTGCCGGCCGGAGTTCGTCGAGGCCTTCGCACGCATGGCCAACCTGGCAACCAAGCGGGGTGTCGAGGGCCATCCGATCCGCATCGAGGCACCCCTGATGGAGTTGTCCAAGGCCGAGATCATCCGGCTCGGCTCCGGCCTGGGTGTCGATTACAGCCTCACCGTGTCCTGCTACCAGGCCGACGAGGAGGGCGGGGCGTGCGGCGAATGCGATTCCTGCCGTTTCCGCCGCCAGGGCTTCACCGAGGCCGGCATCCCGGATGCCACCCGCTATCGGATGGGATTGTCAGGCTAGCGAATCCCCCTATAATCCGGCGACCACAAATAATGTCCATGAATCGAACGAGGAGATCGCGATGGAAGGGGTCCAGAGCACGGCGCAGTTGGTGGCCTGGTTGGGTTTTGCCTTGGCGCTGGTGTTTGGCTACGTTGCCAACAAGACCAGTTTCTGCACCATGGGTGCCGTTTCCGATGTCGTGAACATGGATGATTGGGGCCGCATGCGTGCCTGGATGATGGCCATCGCCATCGCCATGCTGGGTACCGGCGCCCTGGTCCATCTCGGTCTGCTGGATATCACCAAGACCTATTACACCAAGGAAACCTTCTACTGGCTGGCCGCCCTGGTCGGCGGCCTGAGTTTCGGCGTCGGCATGACCCTGGCCGGCGGTTGCGGCCAGCGCACCCTGGTGCGCCTGGGCGGCGGCAACCTGAAGTCGGTGGTGGTGTTCCTGTTCCTCGGCTATTCCGCCCTGGTCAGCATGAACGGCGTCTTCCGCATCTTCACCGACAAGGTGCTGCGTGCCGAGCTATTCACCGTTCACCTCGAACACATGCAGACCATTCCCAGTCTGGTCCACCTCAACGAGCCGACCCAGCACCTCATGGTGGCGACCGGCATCGCCCTGGCCCTGCTGGTGTTCGTGTTCGCCAACAAGGAATTCCGGGGCAACGTCGACAACATCCTGGCCGGCCTGGTGGTCGGTTTGGTGGTCGTCGGCGGCTGGTATGTCACCGGCAAGATCGGCCTGACCGAGAACGAATTCATGGAAATGGCCTATGTCGGCACCGACTCCAAACTGGCCGAGTCGATGACCTTCGTCGGGCCCCTGGCCTATACCATGGACCTGTGGGCCTACTGGAGCGACAAACATGTCACCTTCGGCGTCGCCTGCGTGTTCGGCGTGGTGATCGGCTCCTTCCTGTATTCGGTGTTCAACCGGACTTTCCGTTGGGAATACTTCAACTCCCCGCAGGACATGTTCCGCCACATCGTCGGCTCCATCCTGATGGGCTACGGCGGCGTCACCGCCATGGGCTGCACCATCGGCCAGGGCGTCACCGGGGTATCCACCCTGGCCCTGGGGTCTTTTGTTGTGCTTTTCGGCATTATCGCCGGCGCCGCGGTGACCATGAAGGTTCAGTACTATCTACTCATGCGCGAGGCCTGATACTATTCTTGGACTGTACTGAAGGCGTCTCGATGCCGAGACCGCACGAGAGGAACGTGATGCGTAAATTGCTGTTGCTGTTGTCGGCCAGCCTGGTGTTTTCCATGTCGCCGGCGGCGGGCGCCGAGGAATCCACCAAGGCCATCAACTTCCAGTTCACCGATATCAACGGCAAGTCCATCCAGTTGTCCGATTTCAAGGGCAAGTGGGTGTTGGTGAACTTCTGGGCCCCGTGGTGTCCGCTTTGCTGGGTCGAAGTGCCGGCGCTCAACGACATGAACAAGCGCAAGGACTTCGTGGTCATCGGCATCGGCCTCGACTACGGCCCGGACGAAAATATCGTCAAGGATGCCTCCCAGCGCCATGACATGGACTTCCACGCCGTCGTTGCCGGGGGTACCCGGCGCAATCCGGACAGCCCGTTCCGTCAGGTCGGCCCGGTCGATTTCTACCCGACGTCCTATCTGTACGACCCCAACGGCGAGATCGTCATGTTCATTCCGGGCCAGGTGAAAATCAGCAAGGTGTTGGCCTTCATGGACAACTGGGGCTCAAAAAAAAACACTCAGGTAGCGGGCAGTGAGGAAAAGAGGGTTCCGGTCGCCGGCTCCGCGGTCCAGGAAGTGACCTATACCAAGCCCGCTACGAACCAGGCCGGGGCTGCCACCAAGAGTCGCAAGTCGAGCAAGACGACAACCTATTGAGCGGTTGCCTGGGGCGCGGTTTTTTGAAATAATCCGCCCCCTCCGAACGGGAGGTTAGCTCAGTTGGTAGAGCAGCTGGCTTTTAACCAGTTGGTCGTGGGTTCGAATCCCCCACCTCCCACCAAATATGTATCCGGAGAAATCCGGCGCAGTCAAAAAACCCCGAAGGCCCCAGGCTTCCGGGGTTTTTTATTGCCGCATGCCCGGTACCGACATGCCCTGGCCGGAACGCCGGGTCTCGGCTATCTGGACTTGCCGTCCGGCACGTCGGTCTCGTCGCCAGGCCGTCTTGAGGGGGGCGAGGTGCGCGGGGAGACGGATTGGCCGTCGTCATCGCGTGATTCGCGTGCCCCTTTGCCGGGCGCTTCGCGCTGGGCCCGGCCGGCATTGTCGCGTTCGCCGCGCGGTTTCATGTCGCGTGCGCTTGCCGGACCATCGTCATCCTTGTCGCTGTTGCCCGCCTTGGGGGGCGCCTGACGGCTTTCGCCGGCCGGGTTCGGTCGGCCATGTTCCCGGCTGTCGAGGTCATGTTGACGGGGTGCCATGGCGGAGGGGTCCTCGCGGGATCTGGTTTTCGATTCCGTTCCCTTGCCTTGCCCACGGTCATCGTCCAGGGCGGGGCGGTCTTGCCGGTCGCGTTCGTTCCGGTTGTCGGCGTTGTGCGGATCGCGCTCCCGGTCCGGTCCGGGCAAATAGGGGTTGCTCGGCTTACCGGGCCCTTGCTCACGGTCCCGGCGGTCGCCCGGCTGGTTCACTGGATAGCGGTCATCGCGGTCGTACAGCCTGCGGTTGGAATCCCGTTCCGACCGGTCGGCGTCCGGGTCGCCCTGGTGGTCCTGGCGCGAGCCATAGATGCGCTCGTGTTCGTCGTGCCTAAGGTAGGGCTGAGCGTCGCGGACGACGATGTGTCTGCGCCATCTACGGTCCAGGTGGATCGTGGGGGGCAGTTCCCGCACCCGCAGCCAGCGACCGTGGTCCGGATAGTAGTAGTAGCCGGACCGGATCTGGAAATACACGCTGATGCCGGGGTAGTAGTAATAGTCGTAGTCGGAATAGCCGTACCGGTCACGGTAAATGGCATCGTCGCGATCGGGTGCGTCGTAAGGCGGGTAGTAGGTACACGCGGTCAAGCCCGAGGCCAGAATGGCCACGAGCACCAAATGGGAAGATTTCAGGTTCATGGTGGTGATTCCTTTGCCGTGATGCCGTGCCGGGGTGTGCGGCGGTAGCGTGCCGGGTCGCCGAGGTCGGTGAGTGTCGCCATGTCTCGATTAGGCAATGCGCGGCTGGCTTGGTTCACGATTGTTCTTCCCGCAGTTGCAGGCGCCACATCTCGGCATAACGGCCGTCCAGCATCATCAGTTCGGCATGGCTGCCGCGCTCGACAATCTGGCCGGCCTCCAGGACCAAGATCTCGTCGGCATCGACCACGGTCGACAGGCGGTGGGCGATGACCAGGGTGGTGCGGTCGCGGGCGATCAGGGCCAGTTCTTCCTGGATGGCTTGCTCGGTGCCGGAATCGAGCGACGAGGTGGCCTCGTCGAACACCATGATGGGCGGGTTCTTCAGGATGGCGCGGGCGATGGCGACGCGCTGCTTCTCGCCGCCCGACAGCTTGAGGCCGCGCTCGCCGACTACGGTACCGTAGCCGTCCGGCAGGCCCTCGATGAAACGGTCCAGATGGGCGGCGCGGGCCGCCTCCAGCACCTCTACGCGGCTGGCGCCCGGGCGGCCGTACTCGATGTTGTGGTACAGGCTGTCGTTGAACAGCACGGTGTCCTGCGGGACGATGCCGATGGCGGCGCGCACCGTATCCTGGCTCGCTGCCCGGATGTCCTGGCCGTCGATCAGGATGCGCCCGCCGGTGACGTCGAAGAAGCGGAACAGCAGTCGGGCCAGGGTCGACTTGCCGGCGCCGCTGGCGCCGACCACGGCCAGTTTGCGGCCGGCCGGGATGACGAAGTCGATGTCGTGCAGGATGGGCCGGCGCGGGTCGTAGGCGAAGTCGACCGCCTGGAAGCGGACCTCGGCCCGATCGACCTTGAGTGGCGGGGCGTCCGGGCGGTCCTGGATTTCGGACGGCCGGGCCAGGAGGCCGAATATCTTCTCCATGTCGGTCAGGGCGTTGCGGATCTCCCGGTACACGGTGCCGAGGAAGTTGAGCGGAATGAACAACTGCAGCAGGTAGGCGTTGACCAGGACCAGGTCACCGATGGTCATGCTCTTGTCGGCGACGCCCTTCGCCGCCAGGCCCATCATGGCGGTGACCCCGACGGCGATGATGAAGGACTGGCCGGCGTTCAGCCAGGCGAGCGAGATCTCGCTCTGCACCGAGGCCTCCTCGGCGCGCGCCAGGTCATTGCGCAGGCGGTCGGCCTCGTAGGCCTCGTTGTTGAAATACTTCACCGTCTCGTAGTTGAGCAGGCTGTCGATGGCGCGTGCGTTGGCGGTGGCCTCGGTCTCGTTCATGGCGCGGCGGAACTTCAGGCGCCAGTTGGTGATGCCGACCGTGAAGGCGATGTAGACCACCAGGGTCATCAGGGTGATGGCGCCGAACCAGGGGTCGTACTTGACGAACAGGATGCCGGCCACCATGAGGATCTCCAGCAGGGTGGGGGCGATGTTGAACAGGCTGAAGTTGATCAGGAAACGGGTCGAGCGGGCACCGCGCTCGATGTCGGCGGCCAGGGCGCCGGTGCGCCGTTCCAGGTGGAAGCGCAGGGACTGGGCGTGCAGGTGCGTGAATACGTCGAAGATGACGCCGCGCATGGCCTTTTGCAGGACGCGCGCGAACAGGGCGTCGCGCAGCTCGGTCAGGCCGGTGTTGCCGAACCGGAGCACCCCGTAGAGGACGATGAACAGCATGGGCAGGGCGAGTGCCATGGTCGGCTCGTGCAGGCGGTCGACGATCTCCTTCAGGACCAGCGGCACCGAGACGTTGGCCAGCTTGGCGGCGAACAGCAAGCCGAAGGCGGCCAGTACGCGCCGCTTGTACTGCCAGACGTAGGGGAACAGTTTGAGCGCCGCCCGCCACTGGTTGACGGTGGTGTGCCGGGTCATGGTGTCGGGGCTAACGCGGTCGTGGGCCATGGTGGGAGTGTTCGTTGAAAGTCACGGAATTTTACGACCAAGCCGGTTCGCGCCGGGTTTCAATGCCGGCCGGTAAATGAGAAAATAAGCGATTGTTAATTTACCAAGCCTGTCCAGGTGCGGCTGTACGCCGCTTCCGGCCGGGACCGAACCCGCCCATGACCGATTCCACGGCTCTGCACGAAGAAGTCCGCACCACCACCTGCTACATGTGCGCCTGCCGCTGCGGCATCAAGGTACACCTGAAGAACGGCGAGGTGCGCTTCATCGAGGGCAACCCCGACCATCCGCTCAACCAGGGCGTGCTGTGCGCCAAGGGCTCCAGCGGCATCATGAAGCAGTATTCCCCGGCCCGCCTGACCCAACCGCTGCGCCGCAAGGCCGGCGCCGAGCGGGGTGCAGGCGAGTTCGAGCCGATCTCCTGGGACGAGGCCTTCGCCATCCTGGAGGAGCGCCTGGCCAAGATCCGCGCCACCGATCCGAAGAAATTCGCCCTGTTCACCGGGCGTGACCAGATGCAGGCCCTGACCGGCCTGTTCGCGCGCCAGTACGGCACGCCCAACTACGCCGCCCACGGCGGCTTCTGCTCGGTCAACATGGCGGCCGGCCTGATCTACACCATCGGTGGCTCGTTCTGGGAATTCGGCGGCCCCGACCTCGACCGCGCCAAGCTGTTCGTCATGATCGGCACCGCCGAGGACCACCACTCCAACCCGATGAAGATCGCCCTGGCCAACTTCAAGCGCAACGGCGGCCGCTTCATCTCGGTCAACCCGGTGCGCACCGGCTACTCGGCCATCGCCGACGAGTGGGTGCCGATCAAGCCGGGCACCGACGGCGCCCTGATCCTGGCCCTGATCCACGAGATCATCAAGCAGGGCCTGTACGACCGCGACTTCCTGGTCCAGTACTCGAACGCCGCCGAACTGGTCAACCAGGACCCGCGGAGCCCCGAGTACGGCATGTTCGTGCGCTTCGAGGTGCCGCCCGAGGAGGGCTGCTTCGATCCCCAGAACAAGCTCTGGTGGGATCGGGAGATGAACCGGCCGGTGTCGACCATGACCCCCGGCGTCGACCCCTTCCTGCTGGGCGAATTCACCCTGCCCGACGGCACCCCGGTGAAGACCTCGTTCGAACTGCTCAAGGAGCGGGTGGCCGCCTACACCCCGGAATGGGCCGCCGGCATCACCGGCATCCCGGTCGAGACCATCGTGCGGCTGGCCCACGAGATGGGCGTCACGGCGCGGGACCAGAAGATCGAGCTGCCGATCGCCTGGACCGACGTCTGGGACAACGAGCACCCGACCGTCACCGGCAACCCGGTGGCCTTCCACGCCATGCGCGGCATGGCGGCGCACTCGAACGGCTTCCACTCGATCCGCGCCCTGGGCATCCTGATGTCCATCCTGGGCACCATCGACCGGCCCGGCGGCTTCCGCCACAAGGCGCCGTTCCCGCGCCCCATCCCGCCCTGTCCGAAGACCCCCAAGGGGCCCCAGGACGTGCGCCCGGACACGCCGCTCAACGGCATGCCGCTGGGCTGGCCGGCCGACCCGGACGACCTGTTCATCGACGACGACGGCAACCCGGTGCGCATCGACAAGGCCTTCTCCTGGGAGTACCCGCTCTCGGTGCACGGCCTGATGCACAACGTCATCACCAACGCCTGGCGCGGCGATCCGTACAAGATCGACACGCTCTTGATCTTCATGGCCAACATGGCCTGGAACTCGACCATGAACGCGGTCGAGGTGCGCAAGATGCTCAACGACAAGGAAGAGGACGGCAGCTACAAGATCCCCTTCATCGTGGTGGCCGATGCCTTCCAGTCCGAGATGACCGCCTTCGCCGACCTGGTCCTGCCGGATACGACCTATCTCGAGCGCCACGACGCCATGTCCATGCTGGACCGGCCGATCTCCGAGTTCGATGGCCCGGTCGACTCGGTGCGCATCCCGGTGGTGCCGCCCACCGGCCAGTGCAAGCCGTTCCAGGAGGTCCTGATCGAACTGGGCTCGCGCCTGAAGCTGCCCGCCTTCGTCGACAAGGAAGGCCGGCGCAAGTATCGCGACTACCCCGACTTCATCGTCAACTTCGAGACCGCGCCCGGCTCCGGCATCGGCTTCCTGGCCGGCTGGCGCGGCAAGGGCGGCGAGAAGTCGATGAAGGGCGAGCCGAACCCGAACCAGTGGCAGATGTACGAGAAGAACAACTGCGTCTTCCACTACCACCTGCCCAAGTCCTACCAGTACATGCGCAACTGGAACCAGGGCTACCTGCAATGGGCCCAGGCCCACGGCATGACCCGGCACGCCGAGCCGATCAACATCCACATCTATTCCGAGGTCCTGCAGAAGTTCCGCCTGGCCGCCCAGGGCAAGGGCCACGGCCGGCGGCCCCCCGAGCATTTGCGCAAGCGCGTCGAGATCTACTTCGACCCGCTGCCGTTCTACTATGAGCCGCTTGAGGCGACCCTGTCCGACAAGCACAAGTACCCGCTCAACGCGGTGACCCAGCGGCCCATGGCCATGTACCACTCCTGGGACAGCCAGAACGCCTGGCTGCGCCAGATCCACGCCCACAACTATCTGTTCGTGAATCCAAAGGTTGGCGCCGCCAATGGTTTCGACGACGGCGACTGGATCTGGGTCGAGTCCCCCCACGGCAAGGTGCGCTGTATGTGCCGCTTCTCCGAGGCGGTGGAGCCCGGGACCGTCTGGACCTGGAACGCCGTCGGCAAGGCCGCCGGGGCCTGGGGTCTGACGGCGCGCGCCGACGAGGCACGCAAGGGGTTCCTGCTCAACCACCTC
>JAAXVP010000128.1 GCA_013335435.1 Thiobacillus sp.
CGCGGGCGTCTTCCCCAGCCTCTTCCGGCCGCTGGCGGACATGCCGGCCGGATAGGCGTAATAGGGTGAGTCGGGGTTGTGTTTCGGGGTGTCGGCACAGGCGGCCAGCATGAGTGGCAGGCCGATGCCGAACAGGATGGTGCGTTGGCTTCGCATGATGCTCTCCTCTAAGATCATGCTTCGACACTAGAGCGAAAGACTGGTTTCCGCCACATGGACAAACTGCGCATCGACAAGTGGCTCTGGGCCGCGCGCTTTTTCAAGACCCGCAGCCTGGCCAGCCAGGCGGTCGACGGCGGCCGGGTCAAGCTGAACGGCGAGCGCGCCAAGCCGAGCAAGGAGGTCAGGGTGGGCGACAGTCTGGTCATCCATATCGGAGAATACGAATGGCAGGTGACGGCGCGGTCGCTGTCCGATCGGCGCGGTCCGGCCGAGCAGGCGCGCACCTTGTACGAGGAAGACGAAGCGAGCCGGCGGCAGCGCGAGGAGAGGGCGGCGGAGCGGCGCCTGTGTCACAATCCGGCGGCCGAACTCAAGGGAAGGCCGACCAAGCGTGATCGTCGGATGATCCATCGATTCACCAGCGAAACATGAACGACAACGCCCCCCTCCATCCGGATGCCGTAGAGGCCGAGTTCGGGCCACGCATCGTGGCCGAGCGGGTAGGCCTGGTCTATCGCAACATGGCGTTCGCCCTGCTGATGTTGCTGGCCCTGGTGTTGCTCACCACCCTGGTGTTGTCGGCGCCGGCCGGCCTGGAGCGGATCGGCTACTGGGCGCTTGCCATGATTGCGATCGCCGTGGCGCGCTGGTGGCAGGCTGCGCGTTACCAGCGCGACCCGGATGCCGTGGCCAGGTCCGCCCACTGGTACCGCGTCGCCCTGGTCGGCACCGTGGCCGGGGGCCTGGGCTGGGCGGCCCTGACGCTGATGGTGTTTCCCATCGTCACGGGCGAATATCAATACCTGATCATCCTCATCCTGGCCGGCGTCTCCGCCGGTGCCGTGCCGGTCATGTCGGCCGACCTGAAGCTCTATCTGGTCTACGAGGCGCTGACCCTGGTGCCCCTGTTGGCGGTGCTGCTGGCGCAGGGCGAAACCATCTTCGCCCTGTTCGCCGTGGCGGTGCTGCTGTTCGCCCTGACCCTGGCGCGCAGCGCCAGCTACCTCAACAGCATGATCATCCAGAACCTGCGCGAACGCTTCGCCAAGGAAATCGCCCTGGCGGAAAGCCGTGCCGCCAACCAACGGCTCACCATCGAGATCGAGCACCGCAAACTGGTGGAATTGCACCTGGTCGCGGCGAAAGAGGCCGCCGAGGCGGCCAACCGCGCCAAGGGCGAATTCCTCGCCAACGCCAGCCACGAGATCCGGACGCCGATGAACGGCATCATCGGCATGACCAACCTGGCCCTGGATACCGACCTCACCGAGGAACAGCGCGATTACCTGGAAACGGTCCTGCACTCGGCCATGGACATGCTGCGCATGCTCACCGGCGTACTGGAATACGCCAGCCTGGGCGGCAACCGGAAACTGCACGCACGCGTGCTGGCCCCGACCGAACTGGTCGAGCGAGCGGTCGACCTGGCCGCCCCGAGTGCCGATCTCAAGGGGCTTTGGTTGCGCCACGAATTCGGTCCGGACCTGCCCGGGGCGATCAGCGTCGATCCCGACCCGATCCGGCAGGTGTTCGACCAACTGATCGACAATGCCATCAAGTTCACCGATGCAGGCGGCGTCCTGGTGCGCCTGGAACGCGAGGCGGACAGCCCGGAGCGGCTGCACTTCAGCGTCACGGACACCGGGGTCGGCCTGGCCGCGGACAAGTTCGACGTCATCTTCGATGCCTTCACCCAGGCCGACGGCAGTTCCACCCGCCAATACGGCGGCCTTGGCATCGGCCTGTCCCTGGCCAAGGGCCTGGCCGACCTGGTCGGCGGCGAGATCCGGGTCGAGAGCCGGGTCGGCGTGGGCAGCACCTTCCATTTCCTGTTTCCCTACGAGACCATATGAGCATGCTGGAACACGATCTGGTCGTGATCGGCGGCGGCGTCAGCGGTGTCACCGCCGCGGCCTATGCGCAACGGGCCGGCCGCAAGGTCGTCCTGCTCGAGGCCGGCGACCGCCTGGGCGGCTGCTGCCACACCTGGCACCCGGTGGACGGCTTCTGGCTGGAACTGGGCGCCCATACCGCCTACAACTCCTACGGCAGCCTGCTGGCCCTCAACCCCGATGCCGGCTACGGTAACCTGATCCCGCGCGCCAAGGTCGGCTACCACTTCGTCAAGGATGGTCATACCGAGTCACCGTTCGCCCGGGTCGGTTTCCTGGAGGCGGCGCTCAGGCTGCCCATCGGCCTCGGCCGCAAGAAGGCCGGGCTCGATGTCGAGACCTGGTTCACCGGCCTGCTCGGGCCGGGCAACTGGCGGCGCCTGCTCGCCCCGGCCTTCGCCGCCGTGCTGTCGCAACCGGCCGGGCCGTATCCGGCCGAATGGCTATTCAAGCGCAAGGATCGGGTCAAGGCGGCGCCGCGCAAGTTCACCCATGCCGGCGGCCTGCAGGGCTGGTTGACCGAACTGGCCGGTGGCCTCGACGTGCGACTGGGGCAGCGGGTCGACGGCCTGGCCGTCGAGACGGAGGGCGTACGCCTGCGCCTGGCCGAGGCTGAGCTGCATGCCCGCGAGGTGGCGATCGCCGCCCCTCTGGATGTCGCCGCCGGCCTGCTCGGAAGCGTGCTGCCCGACCTGGCCGCCCGCCTGGGCGCCACGGTCATGGCCGAGATCGAGACCTATGCCGTGGTGGTGCCGGCCGCCATGGTCGAGCTGCCTCCGGTGGCCGGCCTGATTGGCGCCGACGACGCCTACTATTCCGCCGTCAGCCGCGACTACCTGGCGCATCCGCAATGGCGCGGCTTCGCCTTCCATTTCAAGCCGGGCCGGCTCGATGCCGAGGGCAAGCGGGCCAAGATCGCCGAGGTGCTCGGCTGCCGGACGGCCGACTTCGCCTATGAGACGGAGAAGATCAACCGCCTGCCGGCCCTGACCCCGACCTCGGTCGGATTGGCGCGCGAACTCCGCGCCGGCCTGGCCGGGACACCGGTGCGCCTGGTCGGCAACTACCTGAATGGCCTGTCCCTGGGCGACGCGGCAGTGTATGCGGCAAAAGGAGATTCTGAATGAAATCGGTACTGGTACCCCTGGCCCCAGGCTTTGAAGACCTGGAAGCCACCACCATCGTCGACCTGCTCCGGCGGGCCAACATCGAGGTCGTCACGGCCGGCCTCAACCCCGGCCTGGTCCAGGGCGCGCGCGGCATGCGGGTGCAGCCCGACGCCACGCTCGACGAGGTGCTCGGGCGCGACTTCGACATGATCGCCCTGCCGGGCGGCATGCCCGGCGCCGAGCACCTGAAGAACGACCCGCGCATCCAGGCCCTGCTCAAGAAGATGGCCGGGGCCGGCAAGTACACCGCCGCCATCTGCGCCGCCCCTATCGCCCTGGCCCAGGTCGGCCTGCTCGACGGCAAGCGGGCGACCAGCTATCCCGGCTTCGTCGAGAAACTGGCCATCCCGGGCGTGCGCCTCAGCACCGATGCGGTGGTCGTGGACGGCAAGGTGGTCACCTCGCGCGGTCCGGGCACGGCGATGGATTTCACTCTCACCCTGATCGAGTTGCTGCTCGACCGGGCGACCCGCGACAAGGTGGAAGCCGGGTTGGTCCGGGCCTGAACTTGTCACGGGCATACCTGTAGAATGCCAAGCCATACCTCACTTGATAAGGAAAACCCATGACCCCCACTCCCCTCGCGGAACGCGATGCTTTTCGTCTGAGCCGTTTCGGCGCGGTCTGGCAGCAAGAGCTGGAAGACATCTTCGTCGACGTCGCGCCTTATTACGACCGCGCCAATTATGTCGCCAGCCTTGGTCTCTGGGGTTGGTTCTCGCGTCGCTTCATGGCCATGATCGAACTGCGGCCGGGCCAACGCGTGCTTGATGTCTGTGCCGGGACCAACGCCGTCGGCATTGCCCTGCTGAAACGCGAGCCCAGCCTGGAAGTCCATGCCATCGACCGCAGCGCGGCCATGCAAGCGGTCGGCCGGCAACGTGCCGAGGCCCTGGGCATGCACATCGACGGTCGCATCGGCGATGTCCATGTCCTGCCTTTCCCGGACAACCATTTCGATGTCGTCACCCTGCAATGGGCGTCGCGCCACCTGCGCGTGCACGACCTGTTCCGGGAAATCCACCGTGTTCTCAAGCCGGGTGGCCACTTCCACCATTGCGATATGCTGCGCCCCGGCAATCCGCTGATCGAGCGGCTTTACTACGCCTTCCTGCGCATCAGCCTGCCGATCACCGGCCTGTTCTACCGCAGCGGCACGGCGGCCATGAACGCCCGCAAATATTTCATCGACGCCATCGAGGCCTTTTACACCGCCGACGAACTGTCCCAGGTCTTGCGCGGGTTGGGCTACTGCGAAGTCGAGTCGAAATCCTTGCTGGCCGGCATGATCGGCCTGCATCGCGCGGCCAAGTCAGAGCCCGGCCAGCCCTGTCCCGGCATCGCCAAGCACCGGGGACATGGATCGCACTGACGCCCTGGCGGCCTGCGACCGGGCCCTGCTGCGGGCCTTCAGCCGACACACCACGGAGCGCCTGAACGCCTACCTGCCGATGCGTCTGGCGCTGCCCTGGCTGGACCGTTTCCTGGCCCTGAACGTGGCCAAGGAGGTGCGCAAGGACAGCCTGGTGATCCGCCGGGCCGGCCAGCTTGCCGGCCCCGATGCGGATGCCGCGACGGTGCGTGAACTGTTGGCCGTTACGCGCGAGATCGATCGCGATTTCCTGCGCCAGGTTGCCGGCATGCCGTTCGACATCGTCATCCGCTACGACGAGATCGAGCCGATCCGGCGCCAGCGCATCGAACGCCTGATCCAGGCCACCCGGCACATCCTGGCCGCTTGGCAAACGGCGCCCGGCGCCCGCGCGGCCTTGCAGGCGGCCTATGGGCGCGCCGACCTGGAACGCCTGGTGCTCGAACTGATGCGGTTGTACGCACGGGAGACCCAGGCCCTGAGCCACTCGCTGCGCCTGCCCATGCTGCTCTCACCGCTGCGCGACAAACTTGCCCACGCCCTCTATGAGGTCATGACCGAAGCCGCCGATGGCCTGGCCAGACAGGCCGCTGGCGTCGCCTACCGGCGTACCTGGCTTGGCTGAGGCAAACCGGGTCGCCGGACACCTGAATGATGACCGGCCAAGTGCCGCTAATGCCGCGCGCGGTGTGACGGCTACAGTAGCGAGGTGTCTCATCCGTCCTCCCGCCGCTGTTCGCGCTGGTGGCGGATCGCCAGCATCAGGGCCGTATCCAGTTCGACGTGGTAACGGTAAAGGGCCAGGTAGCCGCTGCGGCCACGGGAGATGACCAGTTCCCGATAGCCGTTCTCGACCGCCCGGCCGATCAGGGGGTGTTCCTTCAGGATGGCCAGGCCGCGCATCAGCAGGCTGCCGGTGGCCTGAGCGCCGTGGCGATCGTTCTCGATCAGGCAGTCCGCCAGGCGCTCGATGTCGGCCAAGGCCCTGGGTGCGAGGACGAGACGGGTCACGGCCGCAGTTTGGTCGGCTTGGGGCGTTCGCTCCGCCGGCCATCCAGCCGGGCCTGTATGTGGCTGAACACCTCGTCGGCGTCGTAGACCAGGCCGAACTGGGCGACTTCCGCCTCGGCAAGCCGGGCGGACTCGATGAATTCAAGCCGCCGCTCGGCGAGTTCCGTTTGCGCCTGCAAGGCCTCGACCATGAAGGCATGGGCCGATTTGCCGGTCGCGGCGGCAGCTTGGGCGATGCGTTCCTTGAGCGAATCCTGCAACTTGATGGTTGTGGTCGTGGTCATGGGGCGTCTTGATGTGGTGGTGGTATTACCAAGGTGCCACCTGGATTGTGTGTTTGCAAATGAACTGATGTGAAGTGTTTGGCTGGATATATTCAATGCTCTGATTGTTGTTTTTGGAATTGTTGCCAATTAATGTGAGCCGGACCCCCATACGGGGCTAATCACTGTTATTTGTGGTCTGTCCCCAATGTTGTTATTTCTTTTTATTTCCGCGCTGGCCCGGTGGAATGATGGGTTAGTCCTCAGGCTCGACAGAAGCCTCCCATAGGGCATTGAAGGCTGACTTAAATCGACCATAGACCTCCGGCGATTTTTCCTTCGATGCCCGAAGCCCCGGTCGCTCTGCGGCAGGGCCGAAAGGAACGAGAACTTCAATTCGAGCCCATGCGGACTCACTCTCAGGGTCAACAATAAGAAGGCTGTTTCCAATTGGCCCTTTGAACCACCGAACCTGCTTGCCAACTCGCTTCAGCTCGGTTGTCAACTCCCGAATGTCAATTGCCATTTTTACTGCCGTTGCTCCACCGCCGACTTTCTCAATTGACTTTAGTGCTTGATCGTCAGGGTGAGTAAGAACGACGCGCACCTTGCGAGAGCTAGTGGTTAGATCTCCATGCGCGAGCTTTACAGAGCCGCTGTGCATCGACATCCAGATTTCTTTCGCATCTCCCACTTCGTCTTCTAAGGTTTCGGTTGGGCGACGTGGCAGCGCCTTCAACCCGGGCATATTGGCCTTTGCATAAAGGACTCCACTGACAAGCAGCACCAAAGCCAGAAGTCCGATGAATGGAAAAAATAATGTTGGATATTCTTCTGTGACGAATCTGCCAAGCCCTGCGATGGCACCTATTGCTGCGAGGGCGGTGGCAACAATTTGTCCCTTGGTAATACGCATATAGTCCTTTCTGAGGGACGTCTGAATTCACGCGCGTAAATAATAGGGGTCAGACCCCATTTGTATTCTCGGCCTGCATCGCATTGCCGTTACTTCGGGATTTGCACTTCCTGAACGATTCGGATGGCGTTCCCGCCCTCGTCCTTGCCTTCCCAGATGCAATGGAATTTCCCGCCTGCCCATTTGTCGCTGACATCGATGAAATAGTTGACGTCCGTCGATCCCCCCGCGCGAACCTTATGGGTTTCACTCCAGTCGTTTATCCATTTGCCGCCGTCCGGCGCCAGGATATAGAAGTCGGTCGACCGCACTTCGTAGCCTGATTTGCCTCCGGTCTCCCGGAATGTCGCGTCCCACCTGTATTTGTTATTCCATATCTTCATGACCTCGGGGGAGTCCAAGACGACAATGGCTTTGTCATTGCCTTGCCCGAAGGATGGGACGGTGAACATCGCCCACGCGAAGCTCACGGCTACGATTCGTAAAAACAGCATCTTCATCTTGGGTTCCCCCTATGCCTGGTTTGGCCACCTGAATCAATTAAAGGGATCGGGTTCGTTTGATTGGTACCGCGTTCTGACGTCCCTTCCCTCCGATGCGCACCTACGGCGCCCGCCCTCCGTCGTACTTCCGATTGAAATCTAAGCCCCTGATGTTGATGGGGCAATCCGTAGAAATACCTTGAGCGGGTATGACGGCTGGTCGCGGGCTTGATCGATTACCGCTTGGTGGGTGTTCGCAATGTCGCCATCTGGCGGTCGTGCCATCGCGCCAGAAACAGCATGGCGGAGGACGCGCCGATCAGGGCCAGGAACATGTCCGACTGGGTGTCCCACATGTCGCCCTGGGTGCCGAGGAATTCGTCGGCGCCCTGGCCCATGGCGAGGGCGGCCCACCATTCGACCAACTCGTAGCAGGCGCTGATGGCCATGGCCACGCAGACGGCCAGGAAGGCGACCATGCGGCGGCCGGTGACGTAGCCGCCCCGGAGCAGGATTTCCCGCGCCGCCAGGGCGGGCACGAAGCCCTGCATGAAGTGGCCGATCTTGTCGTAGGGGTTGCGGGCGAGGTCGAACAGGTCTTGCAGCCAGAAGCCGAGCGGTACCCGTGCGTAGGTGCAGGCGCCGCCCCAGATCAGGACCAGGGCGTGCAGGGCGATCAGGCCGTAGAGCAGGCTGGTGAGCGGGAAGCGCCGGTAGGTGGCGACCAGGATGGGCGCGGCGATCAGGGCCGGGGCGACTTCCATCAGCCAGGTCGCGCGGTCGTAGGGGGCGATGCCGGAGACGACCAGGACGGCCAGGACGAAGAGGAGGAGGGCGGTTAGGAGGGTAGTGCGCCGGGTGTAGAAAGGCTGGGAGGCGGTTGGCATGTCGGGCGTTATCCCTTGATCGACGCTTGCTCCCTCATCCCCATCCCTTCCCCCGGCGGGGGAAGGGGGCAGGGCGGGCGAGGCCGGCTTGCCATGGGCGTTGGGTCATCAGTAGTGGTTGGCGGCGCTGTCCAGTTCCCTACACAGCGTCTCGTAGGCGCGCCAGCGGTGGCGCTGGATGCGGCCGTCGGCGACGGCGGCCAGGATGGCGCAGTTGGGTTCCTTGAGGTGCCGGCAGTTGTAGAACCGGCATTGCCCGATCAGGGGCCGGAACTCGGGGAAGGCGGCTTGCAGGTCGGCCTGGTCGAGGTGGCCGAGGGCGAATTCCTGCATGCCGGGCGAGTCGATCAGGGCGCCGCCGCCGGGCAGGCGGTAGAGCCGGGTGTGGGTGGTGGTGTGCTTGCCGGTGTCGAGGGCCTCGGAGACTTCCTGGGTGGCGATCTCGGCCTCGGGAACCAGGGCGTTGATCAGGGTGCTCTTGCCCACCCCGGAGGCGCCGACCAGGATCGAGGTCCGGTTGGCCAGGCGCTCGGCGAGGGGGGCGATGTCCTGTTTCGCAGCCAGGGCGAGGAGCGGGTAGCCCATGGCGGCGTAGGCTTGCAGCTTGTCCAGCCAGGCCGCCGTCTCGGGCAGGTCGGTCTTGTTGACCACGATCAGGGCCGGGATGCCGGCCGCCTCGCAGGCGATCAGGCAGCGGTCGAGCAGGCCGGGGTCGGGCGTGGGCACGGCGGCGGTGACCACGAAGACCTGGTCGACGTTGGCGGCCAGGAGCTTGGTGTGGAAGCGGTCGGAGCGGTAGAGCAGGTTGTCGCGCGGCAGGTTCTTCTCGATCACCCCGGCGTCGTGGCTGGTCAGCTTGATCTCGACCCGGTCGCCGCAGGCGATGCCGCCCTTCTTGCCGCGGGTGACGCAGTCGTAGCGGCCGTCGGCGGTCTCGACCAGGAAGTGCCTGCCGTGGACGGCGACGATGCGGCCGGGAAGGTGGCTCAGTTTGGTTCCTTAGGGTCGCTGAATCATTCGGAATCAGTCATTGCGAGCGCAGCGCGGCAATCCAGTGGCCCCATCCGAACAAAGGCATCTGGATCGCCACGTCGCTACGCTCCTCGCGATGACGGGATAGATCACGCCTACTTGAACTTGTAGAACTTCTGGTTCAGGTAGGCGCCCAGGTTGGCCTCGTCCTCGGGGAACAGGTTGAGGCCCAGGTTGGCGTTGCAGGTGGTGATCTGCTGGGCCAGGGAGGCGGCGCTCTTCACCCGGCGGTCGGCACGGGTGTAGATCTTGGCGCCATCGCCATCGAAGCG
>JAAXVP010000129.1 GCA_013335435.1 Thiobacillus sp.
CGCGACGCCGCCACCGGCGAGGTGGTCCGGATCGACGGGGCCGATCTGCGCCAGGTCGGCGAGGAAAGCTATTTCCGTCTCGGCATCGGTTTGCCGCACGACCGCGCCTTCCTCAGCGAAGTCGGGCTGGGACGCGAGCATGGCCGGGTCATGCAGCCGAACAACCTGGTCATGCAGGGCGTGGCCCCGGTCGCGGACAGGGCCGGCAAGACGATCGGTGTGCTGGTGCTGACCCTGGACATGAGCCGGGTGTTCCAGGAATTGACCCGGGTGCTCCAGCCGGGCGAGCAGTATTACATCTTCAACGATCGGGAATATTGCCTGCGCGCCGCTCCCGGCGAGACCTGCGCCTTCGGCTTCGAATATCCGGGCGCCGGGGCCGCCGCCGAGATGGCAGCCTACCTGCCCAATCTGGCCGACCGCCTGAACGCTTCGGAAGAGGTCGACGCACTCGCCCTGGTCGACCGCGAGCATAGCGGGTCCCCCGTCATGGTCGGCATGCGCCGCATCCCGCTCGACGACTCCGCCACCCAGCGCCACCTGATCCTGGCCGTGACCGCGCCCTACGAGACGGCTTCGGCCACCCTGTCCACGGCCTGGCGCATGGGCTTGCTGATGCTGCTCCTGCTGGTCGCCGGCCTGGCGCTGTCCTGGCTGGCGGCCCGCCACCTGACCCGGCCGCTGCGCCAGATGACCGCGTCGGTGCAGGCCTTCGCGGCGGGCCGGGGCGACCTCGACCTGCCGGTCGACAGTCAGGACGAGGTCGGCATCCTGGCGCGCGCCTTCGTCGACATGCGCGGCCAGGTGCGCGAGCGGACGGCACGCGAGGCCGACGAGCGCGCCCTGCTGATGGTGGAGAAGGCGGATACCGGCATCTTCGGCCTCGACCGCGACGGCCATGTCACCGTCGTCAATCCGGCCGCCGCACGCATGCTCGGATATATGGCCGAGGAAATGCTCGGCCGCCATGCCCATGCCCTGTTCCATGCCCGGCGCGCCGACGGCAGCCATTACCCGGTGGCGGAATGCCCGAAGAGCGTCGCCATGGCGACCGGCAAGCCGCAGCGCGCGATCGACGAGGTGTTCTGGCGCAAGGACGGCAGCGCCCTGCCGGTTTCGTACACGGCGGCGCCGCTCCAGGCCGGCTCCGGCGAAGGCGGCGTCGTGGTCACCTTCGAGGATCGCAGCCAGGAAGAGGCGGCCCGCCGGGCCCTGGTCGCGGCCAAGGAGGCGGCCGAGGCGGCGACCCGGGCCAAGAGCGAGTTCCTGGCCACCATGAGCCACGAGATCCGCACCCCGATGAACGGCGTCCTGGGCATGACGCAACTCCTGGAGGAGACCGAACTCGACGCCGAGCAGCGCGATTACGTCCAGACCATCAGCCAGTCCGGCAATGCCCTGCTCACGGTGATCAACGACATCCTCGATTTTTCCAAGATCGAGGCCGGGCGCCTGAGCCTGGACCCGATCCCGTTCGACCTGCGCCGCTCGGTCTATGACGTCGCCCGCCTGCTCATGCCGCGCGCCTCGGAAAAGGGCCTGGAACTGGTGGTCGGCTTCGACGAGGCCTGCCCGGTCCAGGTGCTCGGCGATGCCGGCCGGATCCGCCAGATCCTGCTCAACCTGGCCGGCAACGCGGTCAAGTTCACCGAGCAGGGCCATGTCCTGATCGAGGCACGCTGCGAATCGGTAGCCACCGACAACCGCGTCGGCGTGCGCCTGGCGGTCAGCGATACCGGCATCGGCATCCCGCACGAGGTCCAGGAACGCCTGTTCGAGTCCTTTACCCAGGCCGACTCGTCGATGTCGCGCAAATACGGCGGCACCGGCCTGGGCCTGGCGATCAGCCGCCGGCTGATCGACCTCATGGACGGCGAGATCGGCCTGGAGAGCGAACCCGGCCGGGGCTCGACCTTCTGGATCGAGCTGACCCTGCCGGTGGTGAGCGCCATCCCGGTCCTGCCGAGCGCGGAACTGCAAGGCAAGCACGTCCTGGTGGTGGACGACCTGGAGGTCAACCGACGCATCCTGGACCGCATGCTGGGCCATTTCGGCATGACCGCGGAGCACGCCGACAGCGGCGAGGCCGCCCTGGCCGTGCTGCACGAGGCTGCCGCGGCGGGCCGCCGCATCGACGTCGCCATCCTCGATTTCATGATGCCGGCCATGGACGGCGCCGACCTGGTCCAGGCCATCCGCACCGATCCGGACCCGATGGTCGCGGAACTGCCCGCCGTGTTGCTGTCGTCGTCCGGCCAGAAGGGCGACGCCGAGTATTACAAGGCGCTCGGCTTCAACGGCTACCTGCCCAAGCCGGTCGAGGCCGGCAGCCTGCAACGGGTCCTGGCCGCGGTGCTGGGCCTGGGCGGCAATCGCGAACACCTGATCACCCGTCACCTGGTCGAGGAGGCGGCGGCCGGCGAGGCGGAGACGGCGGCGCTGCAGGGCCGGGTCCTGCTGGTCGAGGACGTGCCGACCAACCAGAAGGTGGCGACCCTGATGCTCAAGCGCCTGGGCCTTGGCGTCGAGGTCGCCGCCAACGGCGAGGAGGCGGTCGCCGCCTGGCGGGGACAGGATTACGGCCTGATCCTGATGGATTGCCAGATGCCGGTGATGGACGGTTACGAGGCCACCCGGGTGATCCGCGCATTGGAGGCCGAGAGCGGTCGCCGGCGCACGGCGATCGTGGCCCTGACCGCCCATGCCTTGCCTGCCGAGCGGGATAAATGTATCGCTGCCGGCATGGACGACTTCCTGTCCAAGCCGTTCAAGCCGGACGAACTGGCCGGGGTGCTGGCACGCTGGCTGCGCGCGCCCGTGTCCGGCGCCGCGGGCGCCGCGCGCTCGATGGCAGGGGCGGAAGCGCCCCCCGGCCTGGACATGGCGACGCTGGATGAATTGAAGGCCGCCCTGGGCGACGATTTTTCGGATATGGTGCAGGTCTATCTGGACGCCACGCCGCCCATGCTGGCGGAACTGGCCGCCGCCGGAGAGCGGGGCGACGCCAAGGAGGTCACCCGCATCGTGCACGGCCTGCGCTCGTCGAGCGCCACCTTCGGCGCCCTGCATCTGGCCGAACTCGCCCATGGCCTGGAAAAGCGCGCCCGCGCAGGCGAATTCACCGCGGCGGAGATCGCCGCCATCGAAGCCGAGGCCGGCCGGGTTGAGCAGGCCTTGCGCGACCTACTGAAAGAGAATTGAGTATGTGGTTCAGAAACCTGCAAGTGTTCCGTCTCGCGCCCGGCACGGGGCTCGACCCCGAGCGCCTGGCCGAGAAACTGGCGGCCCGTCCCCTTGAGCCCTGCGGCGGCCTGGAACGCCAGCGCCTGGGCTGGCGGCCGCTCCGGGGCGAGGACGATTTCGTCTATGGCCAGAACGGCCAGTACCTGATCGCCCTGGGCATCGAGGACAAGTTGTTGCCGGCCTCGGTGGTGCGCCAGATGGCCGAGGACAAGGTCGCCGAGATCGCCCAGGCCGAGGGCTACAAGCCCGGTGCCAAGCGGCGGCGCGAGATCCGCGAACAGATCGAGGACGAACTGTTGCCGCGCGCCTTCGTCAAGCGCACCACGGTGCATGCCTGGCTGGATCCGGCCGGCGGCTGGCTGGCGGTGGACGCCGCCAGCGCGGGCAAGGCCGAGGCCCTGGTCAAGCTGCTCGGCGAATCGGCGCCCGACCTCGCCCTGGCCTTGCCCCACACCCAGCTGTCGCCGGGCGCGGCGATGACCGGCTGGCTGGCCGCGAACGAGGCGCCGGCCGGTTTCAGCATCGACCGCGACTGCGAGTTGCGCCTGCCCGGCGAGGATCGCGCCACGGTGCGCTACGTCCGCCACGCCCTGGACGGCGAGGAGATCGGCGCCCACATCGCCGCCGGCAAGCTGGCGACCCGTTTGGGCCTGACCTGGTCGGACCGGGTGTCCTTCGTCCTGACCGAGAAGCTGGAGATCAAGCGCCTGCAATTCCTCGACATCCTGAAGGAGCAGAGCGAACAGGCCGAAGATGCCGAGGCCATGTTCCAGATCGAGTTCGCCCTCATGACCGGCGAACTGGCCCGCCTGCTGGCCGACCTGGTCGAGGCCTTGGGCGGGGAGTCGGACGAATGATCCTGGGCTGCCCCGCGGTCGTTGCGCAAGGGGGCGGTACGGAAAGTCAAGGTGCCTGCTGGCCGGCCACGGCCCAGCATTCGCCGATCTTGCTGCTATCGTCATATTGACGCCGCGCCGGGCTGGCGTGGAATACTGTCGCGCTTGTCTGGCTGATTGCGCTTTGGGAGTTTGCCATGTTCGGAAATAGGGTTCGCCGTGCCGGCGGTTTCACGCTGCTGGAACTGCTGGTGGTATTGGTCATCATCGGCTTGCTGGTGGGCTATGTCGCGCCGCGCTATTTCGCGCAGGTCGGCAAGTCCGAGGTGAAGGTGGCGCGGGCGCAGTTGAAAGCGCTCGAGGACGCCCTCGACCAGTACCGTCTCGACGTCGGCCATTACCCGAGCACCGATCAGGGCCTGGCGGCCCTGAACACCCAGCCGACCGGCGTGGCGCGCTGGCAAGGGCCTTACCTGCGCAAGGACGTGCCCGAGGATCCCTGGGGCAATCCCTACCAATACCGCGCGCCCGGCGAGCACGGCGAATACGACCTGCAATCCCTGGGCAAGGACGGTCAACCCGGCGGCACCGGCGAAGCCGCCGATATCGCCAGCTGGTAGGAACCGGGTCCGCCATGCTGTTCGACGTCAGCGCCCTCGGCTCCGGCAATCGGGTACGCCTGAAGCTCGAGGCCACCGACGTCCGCGATGCCGCCGAGCAGGCCCGCCGGCAGGGGCTGACGGTGCTCAACGTGCAGCCGGTGGGCGGTTTCGGGCGCCTGTTCGCGGTCCGTCCGGGCGGCTTTCCGCTCAATCTGTTCGCCAAGCAGTTGCATGCCCTGCTGGGTAGCGGCCTGGCCCTGGTCGAGTCGCTCCAGACCCTGGAGGAAAAGGAATCCCGCCCGGAGACGCGCAAGGTGCTTTCCGGGGTGCTCAAGTACCTCTACGACGGCGAAGCCTTTTCCGCCGCCGCGGCCCATTTCCCGGCCGCCTTTCCACCCCTGTTCGTCGCTTCGGTGCGGGCCGCCGAGCGCACCGGCGACATGCCCCAGGCGTTGAGCCGCTATGTCGCCTATCAGGAACAGGTCGAACAGGTGCGCAAGAAGGTGGTGTCCGCCTCCGTCTACCCGATCCTGCTGGTCGTGCTGGGCGGCCTGGTCGCGTTGTTCCTGCTCGGTTACGTCACGCCCCGGTTTGCCGCCCTCTACGAGGACAACCTGGAGCGTCTGCCCTGGGCCTCGCGCCTGCTCATGTACTGGGGCCAGTTCATCGCCGGCCACGTGGTCGAGTCCGGTTTGCTGCTCCTGGGCGGTCTCGCGGGCCTGGCCTATGCCGCGACCCTGCCCACCGCGCGGGCCTGGCTGGTCCGCCAGGCCTGGCGGTTGCCCAAGCTGGGCGAACGCCTGCGGATATTCCAGCTGACCCGGTTCTACCGCACGGTCGGCATGCTGCTGTCCGGCGGCATCCCGGTGGTGACCGCCCTCGATATGGCGGGCGGCCTGCTGCCGCCGGAGCTGCGCGGCAGCCTCGCGGCCGCTTCGGCCGACATCCGCGAGGGCAAGTCGATTTCGCAGGCCATGGAAGCGGCCGGCATGATCACCCCGGTGGCGCTCCGGATGCTGCGCGTCGGTGAAAAGAGCGGCCACATGGACGAGATGATGGAGGCCATCGCGGCCTTCCACGACGAGGAGACGAGCCGCTACGTCGACTGGTTCACCCGCCTGCTGGAGCCTCTGCTGATGGCGTTCATCGGTGCCATCATCGGCGTCATCGTGGTGCTGCTCTACCTGCCCATCTTCGAACTGGTCGGGAGCATGGAATGAACGCGCCCCCGCCGGTTCGTATCGATACCAACCTGATCCGGCAGGCGCGGATCGATGCCGAGGCGCTCGGCATCACCCCCCTGGCCGCCCTGGAGGCCGCGCTCGGACTCGAACCGGCCACCTTCCTGGCCGAACTCGGCCGCGCCTTCGCCTATCCCACCCTGGACATGGAGCGCCTGAGCGCGCTCACCCCGGCCTTCGACCTGTGCCCCTTCGACCAGGCCCTGGAGCACGAGTGCGTGGCCTGCCGGGACAGCCATGGCGTGGTCTGGCTGGTGTTCGCCGATCCGATGCGGCCGGATCGCCTGGAATGGGCGGAACGCAGCCTGCCGCCGCCGTTCACCCCCGCCCTGATCCTGCGCGACGACATCCTGGTCTGGCTGCATCGCCTGGAAGGCAGCCTGCGCGCCATGGACAGCCTGGGCGGGGAGAGCGTCGAGGGGGCCGGTGGCGAGCATGTCGAGGAGATCTCCCTCAAGGCCATCGGCGCCGACGTCTCGCCGGTGGTCAAGCTGGTCCACTCCACCCTGTACGACGGCCTCACCAGCGGCGCCTCCGACATCCACATCGAGAACGACGCCCAGGGCCTCAACATCAAATACCGCATCGACGGCGTCATCAACGCGGTCGCCCAGACGCCCGGCCGGGAGATGGCCGAGCAGACCATCTCCCGGATCAAGGTGATGGCGGAGCTCGACATCGCCGAGCGCCGGGTGCCCCAGGACGGCCGCTTCAAGGTCATGATGCGCGGCCGCGAGATCGACGTCCGGGTCTCCATCATGCCCGGCGTGTTCGGCGAGGACGCCGTGCTGCGCATCCTCGACCGCCAGCAGCTGGCCGACGAGCTGAACGGCATCACCCTGGACCGGCTCGGCTTCGACGGCATCACCCTGGCCCAGATCCGCAAGCTGGCGCGCGAGCCCTACGGCATGTTCCTGGTCACCGGCCCGACCGGCTCGGGCAAGACCACGACGCTGTACGCGGCCCTGTCGGAGATCAACACCGGCCAGGACAAGATCATCACCATCGAGGATCCGGTCGAATACCAGCTCGGCGGCATCCTGCAGATCCCGGTCAACGAGAAGAAGGGCCTGACCTTCGCGCGCGGCCTGCGTTCCATCCTGCGCCACGACCCGGACAAGATCATGGTGGGCGAGATCCGCGACCCGGAGACCGCCCAGATCGCCGTGCAGTCGGCCCTGACCGGCCACCTGGTGATCTCCACCGTGCACGCCAACAACGTCTACGACGTGATCGGCCGCTTCATGCACATGGGCATCGATTCCTACAGCTTCGTCTCGGCCCTGAACGGCATCCTGGCCCAGCGCCTGGTGCGCATGAACTGCCCGCTCTGTTCCGAGCCGATCCAGCCGAGCGATATGTCGCTCGACGAATCCGGCATCGGCATGCGCCAGGCCGCTTCCTTCAGGTTCCGCGCCGGTCCCGGCTGCGACCACTGCCGGGGCAGCGGCTACAAGGGGCGCAAGGCGATCGCCGAGATCATGCAGTTGAACGACGAGATCCGCGAACTCATCTCCAGCCGGGCCCCCATCCGCCAGGTCAAGGAGGCGGCGGCGCGGGCCGGCGTGCGCAGCCTGCGCCAAGCCGCCCTCGACCTGGTGGCGCGGGGCGAGACCACGCTCGAGGAGATCAACCGTGTCACCTATGTGGTCTAGGGCCCGCCTCGCCGTCCTGCCCGACCGCGTCGGCGGGCGCGCGGGGCGACGCTCCGCCGACGCGGCGGTGCCGGCCGGCCAGCCGGACGGCCTGGCGAAGGCGCTCGCCGAGGTGTTCACCAAGCTGCCCTGCAAGGAGCCGGTCGAGGTCGTGCTCTCCCATGCCCTGGCCTCGATCTGGCTCCTGGCCATGCCGGACCATCGCCTGGACTGGCAGGAGACCCAAGGCTGGGCGCGCGAACAACTGGCGGCCAAGCTGGGTGAACGGATCACCCGTTACCGCCTGGCCTGCCAGCCGGCGGAGCCGGGCGAGCCCCTGCTGGTCAGCGCCATCGACGAGGAGTGGCTGGCCGGCCTGCTTACGGCCCTGGCCAGCCGCAATGTCAAGGCGGCCAGCGTGCAGCCCTGGCTGGCGGCGGCGGGCAACCGCTGGCGCAGCCGGATGCGGCGCAAGGCCGGTTGGCTGGCCATGGCGGAACCGGGTCGGCTGACCCTGGCCTTCTTCGACCGCGGCACGCCGCGCGCCGTGCGCGGCATCCAGTTGACCGAGGACATGGCCGCGGCACTGACCAATGCGGTCCGGCGCGAAGCGCTGCTGGCCGGCGTATCCGATCAGGCGCCGGTCTGGCTGGAGGCGGCCGGGGTGCAGGCCGACTGGGCGGCGGGCGGTCTCGACGTGCGCCGGCTGACGCCGGGCGATGGCGATGCCCGGGTGTTGATCGGGGGTTGAGATGCGCAAACTGGAACTGGATTTCCTGCAGGTCCGTCCGCCCACCCCGGTGCTGTCCTGGTTGTTGCTGGCGGTCGGTGTGTTGCTGAGCGCCATGACCTTCAGCCGCTATCTGGATGTGGCCGACGAGCTGACCGAGCAGCAGGCCCAGGCAGCGAAGCTGACCAAGTCGGCACCCGGCCGCGCCAGGACCGGTCAGCCGGTCGTCGCCGCGGCAGCGCCGGACAACGTCCTGCTCGGCGTGCCCTGGGGGGAACTGTTCGCCCGCCTGGAAGAAACCAGGCCGGCCAAGATCGCCTTCCTGTCCGTGCAGGCGGATGGGCGCAAGCGCAGCCTATCCCTGACCGCCGAGGCGGCGAGTGCCGCCGACATGATCGATTACCTGGAAACCTTGCGTCGGAAGGGCGGTTTCCAGGCGGTGACCCTGAGCGGCCATACCGTCATGGTGGCGGACGACGGCAGCGAGTCGCTGCAATTCACCACCCGGATGAACTGGGGCCCATGATGACGCTGAAACTGGACCGTCTTCAGCACGCCATCGCCAGCCTGGGCGGGATGGGCGTGGCCGGCCTGATCCTGGTCGTCGCGGCTTTGATGGCCGATGCCATGGTCGTTGCGCCCCTGGAACAAGATGTCGATGCCCTGGCCGAACGCAATGCCCGCGCTGCCTTGCTGCGCCCCAAGGCCGGCGCCAAGGCCGATTCGGCCGGACAGGCCGGGCCAGCGCTGGCGGAAACCGCCGAAGACACCTTGCGGCATTTGTTCGAGTCGGCCAAGACGGCCGGACTGAGCCTGGACCAGGGCGACTATCAGCTCGGCCAAGGCCTGGCGGCCGGCCAGTCGCGCTACCAGTTGAGCCTGCCCGTGCAGGGCAACTATGCCGACATACGCGATTTCATCGCCCGCATGCTCAACGACGATCCGGCCCTGGCGCTCGCTTCCGTGAACCTGACCCGGACGGCCATCGAGGAGCGCGAGATCGAGGCCGATTTGCAGTTCGTCCTGTACCTGAAGGGGGCGCCATGAACCGGCGCGGCCTGCTCCTGGCTGCGGCCCTCGTGGCGACCCTGGCGCTCGCCGTGTGGCCGCCGGGCGAGGCGGGCGTCCGCGCCGCCGGACCGGTGACGCCGGCGCGTGCAAC